>JAEYXC010000067.1 GCA_023428655.1 Bacillota bacterium
ATTCTAGCCTCTTATTTTGACATTACGGTAGATCAATTAATGGGTTACGAGCCACAGATGACCAAAGAGGATATTCGAAAGCTCTACTACCGATTAACGGAGTCCTTTACGAAGGAGCCCTTTGAGACGGTTTACCTGGAGTGTGAGGATTATTTGCGTAAATACTTTTCCTGCTGGCAGCTTCAATTTCAGCTTGGTATCTTACTGCTTAACCACTGTAATCTTGCGGGCTCCATGGATCGGACGAGGGAGATTATGGAGATGGTTCTGGAGTTGTTTGTGAGGATAGAAAAATCCTGTGAGGAGGTTCACCTAGCAAAGCTGTCCATTCAGATGCAGGCGGTATGCCACATGAGTCTGGGAAGACCACAGGAGGCTATCGATTTAATGGAGACGCAGGTGGTACCGTTAATGAGCCCGGAGAGTATTCTGGTAAAGGCATATCAGATGAAGGGTGATAAGAGGAAGGCCATGGAATATCTCCAGGGCTATACCTATGTGAATCTGATGTCATTGTTGGGAGCGGTTCCGGATTATTTGTCAATGTATGCGGATCAGCCGGAGCGTTTGGAGGAGTATTATCATATTTTTCTGTCTCTTGGCCAGCTGTTCTTGCTGGAGGAGCTGTCACCCTCCGCACTGATAAATGTCTATTTGAGCGGGGCCATGGCTTATGCAAAGCAAGGGAATAAGGATAAGGCATTGGAGATATTGGAGTCTTATTCCGATTTGATACTTAAGCTTGATAAGGAGACGTTATATCTCCATGGTAATCGAATATTCGATGCCTTGGAGGGGTATTTTACAACCGTTGATGTAGATACCGATGCACCAAGGAGGATGGAGCTAATCCGGAAGGATATGAGGAGTAGTATTTTAACGAATCCGGCTTTTGCAGTACTGGAGGGTGATGAACGCTTCATAAGAATTAGGAAAAAGTTAGAGAGATAGATACACCGATAGGTGAGGAGGAAAAGGAATGAATACAATGATAACAACTCAATTAGTGGAATTTCTACCGTTTTTAATACCGATCATTATCATTGAATTAATATTAATGATAACTGCGCTGGTGCATGTGTTGAAGCATAAGAATTACCGCTTTGGTAACCGTATTATCTGGGTGATCATAGTGATCTGCCTCCAGATTATCGGGCCAATTCTGTACTTTACAATTGGTAGGGGAGAGGAATAATGAAGATATTAGAGCTTAGTAGGGTGAATAAAAGCTTCGGTGGGGTGGAGGTAGTACGGGATCTTAGCTTTAAGGTTGAGGAACATGCAGTTTTTGGCTTCCTTGGTAAGAATGGTGCCGGTAAGACTACTACAATGAAGATGATTCTCGGATTTCTCTCACCCGATTCCGGCGAGATTAAGGTGTGCAATGAGAAGGTTGTTTACGGAAATACTAGGACCAATCGGTATATTGGTTATCTACCCGATGTGCCCGAGTTCTATGGATATATGACGCCCAGGGAATACCTAAAGCTTTGCGGAGAGATAACCGGTCTTAGGAAGGAGCTACTTCATAACCGTATTAATGAGATGCTGGGATTGGTTGGCTTAGAAGGAAGTAATCGAAGAATACGGGGTTTTTCCAGGGGGATGAAGCAGAGGCTGGGCATTGCACAGGCATTGTTAAATGAACCGAAGCTTTTGATCTGTGATGAACCGACCTCTGCCCTCGATCCGGTAGGGAGGAAAGAGATTTTAGATATCCTGGCAGTAGCGAAGGAGAGAACCACTGTGGTATTTTCCACTCATATACTGTCCGATGTAGAACGTATCTGTGATAGTGTGGGAATTTTGAATCAAGGTAAGCTGGTGCTGGAGGGAAAGGTTGCAGCAATTAAGAATAATTATCGTAAGGATGTGGTTCAGATCGAGCTGGCTAAGGGGTATCCAATGGAGACAATCATGAAGAAGCTTAAGGAGAAGCCTTATGTATCCCAGCTCACGAGGAAGGATGAATGCATCGACATCCATTTCTTGGGTGGTGAAGAGGAAGCTAGACATATCCTGGAGCTTCTGTTCAAGGAGCAGGTGCCGCTCCTTCGTTATGAGCTGCTGGAGCCCTCCCTAGAGAATGTGTTTCTGGAGGTGGTACAATGAGAGGTTTTATTGCATTTACAAAAAAGGAATTTCTGGAGAGTCTGCGTACTTATCGCTGCTTGATCCTAATATCCGTATTTTTTCTATTCGGTATGATGAGTCCACTTCTGGCAAAGCTCATGCCCGAGATATTAGCAGGAGTCGAGATGCAAGGGATGAGTATTATACTGCCGGAGCCTACGGTGATGGATGCTTACGGACAATTCTTCAAGAACATGACTCAGATGGGAATTCTGGTGCTTTTACTGGTCTTTGGCGGAATGCTCTCCAATGAACGATCGAGAGGTACCTTGGTGCCGATTCTGGCCAAGGGGTTACCCAGGCATACCGTATTATTGTCAAAATTCATCTCAGCGGTTCTGCTCTGGACCTTGGCTTATATCACGGCGGCAGCCTTGAACTACGGATATACATGGTATCTGTTTCGTGATACCTTTGTTAACAGCCTAGCCTTTTCCTTGTTTTGCCTATGGTTTTTTGGTTGTCTGATATTAGCCTTAATTCTCTTATCCAGTACAATCACTTCCGGTAGCTTTGGAGGGCTAATATTGTCTGCCTGTTCCATCGCTCTTATGCTTTTGATCAATATCTTTCCGGGCATGGATCAGTATAATCCGATTGCCCTAGCCTCGAAGAATGTGGCAATCTTGTCAGGGAATGTTACTGTAGAAGAGCTGACAGGCTCTTTGGTGATTACCTGCAGTTTGTTGTTAGGGAGCTTGTTATTATCGATTACGTTGTTTCGAAGGAATCGATTATAACATGACAGCAATGAATAGGGCCTGAAGTTTCTGCTGGGTATCATCGGAATTAATTCATGTTCGGTAAAATTACTAAATTTTTCGATAGGAAATTTGCATTTTTTATGATAAAATCTAAATTGCAACGGAATATTGATATAAATAGTAGAGAATACTAACCATGAATGGAGCCTAAACGATTAATACGGGAATGCGATTATAAGCAAAACGGGATTAGTTGATGATATGGTTCGAAAGGAAGAGGAAACGATGATTAATGTTTGGCATGATATGAACCCAGATCGAATCAAGGCACATGATTTTGTTGCGGTTGTAGAGATTTCAAAGGGTAGCAAAAAGAAATATGAATTAGACAAAGAGACAGGATATATTATTCTGGACCGAATTCTTTATACTTCTACTCATTATCCGGCAAATTACGGTTTTATTCCCAGAACCTACGGCGATGATAAGGATCCGCTTGATGTTCTCATATTATGCTCGGAAGCCTTAGAGCCTTTAACTCTTGTTCGTTGTTATCCGATCGGAGTTATGAATATGATTGATAATGGGATGGGTGATGAGAAGATTATCGCAATTCCCTATAATGATCCGATGTTTAACATTTACAAAAACATTACAGAGCTGCCTCCACATATATTTAATGAAATGAAACATTTCTTCTGTGTGTATAAGGAGCTGGAGCAGAAGGAGACCGCGGTTAACGAGTTCGGCGGACCGGAGGAGGCAATGAACATTATCAATCACTGTATCGATAATTATTACGAGCTTTATGCAAAGTAAAAAATGAATGCAATAAAATGAATGAGTTAGGAAGGGCATAACAAGGTCTTTTCAAATTAGTAGGCATCATAGTAGCATTCCCGTTGCGGAATGTCACTATGGTGCCTGTTATATTATATGGGAGGGATGCCTCCTGTAATAATTTTCTTCTTTTATAAGGTTGATTCCGAAGTAGGGAAATAATGAGAATAGTCTGGTGGGAAAATACAGATACTATAGCATCATAATTCTGACATATATTTTCTATCCAATAGGGAAGTCATGCGAATGATTATAACGATATTCAAATCAGCAGATGATAACCGTATTATAATAATCCTGTCATAACTATAATTGCAAGGAGGATATAAGGTGAAAAAAATTCTTGGACTGCTAACTATTCTCGCCATGGTGTTCACACTGGGAGCATGCGGTAAGAGGGGGGGAATACCTGAAACAGGTACACCAACACAAACAGTTAAACCAACCAATACAGCAACGACAACGGATCAATCGGATCAAATCGCTATTACGACCATAGATGCCTTGACACTTGGGTCAGATTACAAAGACCTTAGCGCTGAATTAAGGTTTCTTACTCATAGAACGGATATTATGGACACAAAATTAGCCGGATATGTGACAGAATTTCAGAAGCTGTATCCTAACATTAAGATTACCTATGAAGCGGTTCCTTATTACAATGAGGATATGATGGTCCGTTTGGCCACAGGCGATTGGGGGGATATCTGTATGATACCCATCACGCTGCTTAAGGAGGAGCTTCCTTCCTATTTTCTGGCCTTAGGCGATTACAATGGGATTGCCCAAACCTATGATTTGTCGCAGCACTATACCTATGAGGGACAGGTCTATGGGCTATGTTCTGCTATAGAGACGCTGGGTATATTTTACAACAAGAGGGTGTTCACTGCTGCCGGAATAACTACACTGCCAAAGACTCCTAAGGAGTATCTGGATACTTTGCAGAAGATAAAGGACGGTACCGAAGCAGTGCCTCTTTATACCAATTTTGCAGAGGGTTGGACCATGGGAGAATGGGATGCATATATTGGTGGTACAGCAACAGGGGATCCTGATTTCCTGAATCAAGTACTGCCTCATGCAAAAGATCCCTTTGCAGACAGAGGCAATGGGACTGGTCCTTACGCAGTATATGAAATTTTATATGAAGCAGTTTCCCGTGGTTTAGTCGAAGAGGATCCCATAACCGCAGAATGGGAGGCCTCTCTGGGTATGCTAAACAGAGGTGAGATCGGGACTATGGTATTAGGCTCCTGGGCATATCCGCTGTTAAGAGATGCCGGAGATGACCCGGATAGCATAGGCTATATGCCCTTTCCCATCACTGTCAATGGTAAACAATACACAAGTGTAAGCCCGGACTATGGGTATGGTATCAATAACAACTCCTCCGATAACAATAAGATTGCATCCATGCTATATATCAAATGGTTAACAGAACAATCCGGCTTTGCCATCGGTGAAGGTGGGATCTCGATCGTTCAGGGAGAAGCGAAGCCGGAGACATATTCTGCATTCGAAGGAGTGGAGTACATTGCTGATAATCCCCCGCGAGCTGGCGAGGAGACGCTCCTTGCTGACCTTAATGCAGCTTCGGAGGTTGGTATCAATATGGACAATAGCCATGTTCAAAGAATATTAGAGTCAGCCGTTGATCAAACAGAGTCATTGGATGACATAGTGGAGGATTGGAATTCGAGATGGACTGACGCGCAAAGAAAATTAGGGGTTACAATAGAAAAATAAGAGAATGGACTTCCATCAAAAGCATTGCTGATTCCATGTAATTATATTACAATGGAATTGGTAATGCTTATAAAGTCCACAGGTGATAGGAAAGGCATGGTTAAAGGTGAGGCAGCTAATAACACAGAGGTTAATCATTCGAAGCTTTTCAAAGAATGATTGGAAGGAGCTCTATGAGTATCTTTCTGATGAGAGGGTGGTTCGATATGAACCCTACGAGGTATTTACAGAAGAGCAATGTAAGCAGGAAGCAATCAAAAGATCTAAAAACAGTGACTTTTTGGCTGTCTGCTTAAAAGAAACGAACAAGCTGATTGGTAATATATATTTTTCAGAGCAGGAGTTTCATACCTGGGAGCTTGGCTATGTCTTTCATCATAGCTATCAGGGCTTTGGATATGCAACAGAAGCAGCAAAAGAGGTTCTGAGGGAAGCCTTTGAAAATCTTGATGCACGAAGAGTAGTTGCAATGTGCAATCCGGAGAATTTGGCCTCTTGGAGATTGTTGGAACGAATTGGAATGAGAAGAGAGGGACATCTGATACAGAATATTTATTTCAAGCTGGATAAAGACCGTAATCCGGTCTGGCAGGATACCTATGAATATGCCCTGCTGAAGGATGAGTGGAGACGGAGCATTAATATTACATAGATAAGAAGAAGCACCCCTACAATGATGTGAACCCAAAAGTTGGACATTTTAGTAGTAAGCGACTAAGATTAGATTTTGTCTAACCTTAGGGATTCACATCAAACGGACGAACATAGTCCTAGGGGAGCTTCGTTTTTATCATAGTATTTTACTTTTCATTCTTGTCGCTTAGAATGCTGTATACGGCTGAGAACATACCAAACAGTATTCCTGTGATGGGGAAGATAACCCAGGCGATGTACCACAAATTGTATACAAAGCCGCAGAACAGGAAAATCACTACGGCGAGTGGCCATACAAAGGCAGCGACTGCACCGATCACTTTATCCTCTTTCTTTTTCTTGGGAG
>JAEYXC010000089.1 GCA_023428655.1 Bacillota bacterium
AAATCCCCTGAACAAGTAATATTGGGAAGGTCTTATTTGCCTTGTGTTTGCTTTGATATAATATGTATTCTGTGAGTGCTTTGGGTCCTGAATAGGTCTTCATCCAATAATTCCTTTCTGTTTTCCGTGATAGTATCCATGCCGTTGCATGGGCTTAGGAATTATACCACAAGTGTTGATAAAAAAATGTGATTTGAATCACATTTTTTGTTTGTCCCCTTCTCAAAATACGGAAATTGACAGGATATAAACTAAATTTGAACCTCTATTTACATAATTTTTCAACCAGGTTATTGACATTAAAGTTACTTTAACCTTTATAATACGGATTATAATAGAATTATCATGAATAAAAAAGAACCGTCATAGTAAAACTTTCTGTAACTAGCTATGAAAGGCTTTTGTTATATTGCGAAAGGATATGATATAATGAGAGCAGAATATGTAATGCTTAACCAAGAGGTTACCAAAAACGATGCTATTGTAATTATGAACTGGATGGAAAATCAAGAGGTTACCAAGTATTTAAATGAGGTGTCGAATATCTCCTCCGAGATCAGACATGCCGTAGAAAGGGTGAATATGTCCATCATGACACACCTATTCAATCGGGATGGAAGCTTCTTTCTAATACACGACGAGGATCAGCATCCCGTCGGTTTTCTCAAGCTGGTTCGCAGAGCGAACGAGGCTGAGATGGTAATTGTGATTGGCGATCAGAATAAATGGGGCCAGGGTTTAGGTAAATTATCAATTCGACAAGGGTTAAACATTGCATTTTTCCAGTGGAGAATTCCACGTGTAATTGCTAAAATCAATAAAAAGAATGTTCGATCAATGAAGGCCTTCGAAAGAACAGGCTTTATTTACGAAAAAGAATTGACGAATTCCGTTCTTCTTTCTATCTCACAGGAGGATTACATTCAAAGCTTAATATAATAGAAGAATGAAATCGGCTTGAAAGAAAATATTCTCAATACAAATTTGCTGGTTGGAGAAAGGCATGGTTTACTAGGATGAAAAGCACATTTTCCATTGGTGAGATTTCAGAATTATTAAATATTCCTAAGTCAACGCTGCGTTACTGGGAAAGCGAGGGGCTGATACAAAAGCAACGGGATCATGATAATAATTACCGACAATATCACCCCAACTCAATCTATACGATTTCCGATCTAGCCCATTACCGTTGTTTACGGATGTCCATTGAGGAGATGAAAAAGCTTCCCCAGCTTTCACCCAGTGAGCTGGAGGCTTCGCTTTCAGACCTAAATCAGAATCTGGATGAAAAGCTCCAGGAGTTGTATACTGCAAAAGCCTATATCACCAAAAAGACAGATTGCATTCGAGAATACCAGCGATTAACTCAACAACAGTATTTAAAAGAAATGCCCGACTATAGCAGTATCTATGAATTTTCCATTGAGGATAACCAAGCGTGGGCTATCTATATTAAGGATCAATACCAAAGTATTCTTTTGTACAATGAACAGCGAGGCTGTGTAGAGACAGGTTTGACGATTCCTACCACACAAAATCACCCAAAGCTATGGGAAAGGGATGATCAAGCTACTTATCTCTCCTTTGTACTTAAGGTTCCTTATAGCAATCCATCCGTTGCTGATTTCCAACCACATCTGGATCAATTAAGCAAGGAAGGTTATCAGGTTTCCAATCTGTTTGCCAGATATTTGTTTTCGGCCTGTGATGAGCAGTATTACGATTATTATAAGGCCTTTGCCGAAGTTCATACCGTATAAATTAATTTTCAATCATAAATGAATAGATAGGTAATTGCGAAGCTCCAAAATATGGTTCGATAAATGTTGTCGTTTCGTAATTACCTTCTTTGATTGGAGTGTCAAAAGCTTTCTGACAATTTCACTATGTTAATTTACATATTTTTATGTACTGAAGCTTTTGATCCTCTGAACTTCTAAAATTGTAATGAGGGGGATGAATAATGTCACAAAGTATTTTTATTACACAAGAGGATAAAGATAAAATCATTGCTCTAATTGATAAGGCCGATTTGAATCAACGGAAGGATGCACCGTATATTAAAGACCTGGAGAGGGAAGTGAATCGGGCAACCGTCGTATCCTCAAAGGACCAAGAGATTAATTTTATAACGATGAATTCCACGGTTATGCTCCTTGTGGATGGGGAACCGGAGGAGGTTACTCTTGTCTATCCGGAGGATATTAATCTCAAGGAGAATAAGATATCGGTACTATCTCCTATGGGTACCGCAATTCTTGGGTTAAAGGAAGGCAGCAGTATTGATTGGAAGATACCGAACGGTATCATACATATTGTTGTTGATAAGGTAATCACCCGGTAAATTTGGTCACCCCTTCTCTTTGGCTTCTGGATAATACCTTCAAAAACATCACCGAATATGGTATAATCCAAACATAGTGAGCATACTATAAGCAAACCGCTCTCATGACCGGCTTACCTTTCACATCGCAGCCGGAGCGGAAGATCATAATCTCAGGAGCCAAATAGATGCATTATATTGTATTCGATCTGGAATTTAATCAGGAGCCATCCTCCTTGAATGTTTCTGCAGCTTCGGTATCCCTTTGTCCGTTTGAAATCATACAAATCGGAGCGATTAAACTGGATTCGAAGCAGAATGCAATCGCGACCTTTCAACGATATGTGAAACCTATGATTTACCTAAAAGTAAATGACTTCACTTCACAATTGACAGGGATTACTACACAGAGCTTGATGGAGGAGCAGGAATTTCCCAAGGTTTTGGATGACTTTATCAAATTCCTTGGTAGTGATTGTGTGCTATGCACCTGGGGTATGTCGGATATCAAAGAGCTGTACCGTAATGCACTCTTTCACGGCTTTGATTCAAAAGGATTACCGAACAAGGTGATTAATATACAACCCTATGTTTCTATCTATTTAAGGCAATCCATCAAGAAATTATTTAGTCTTCAGGCAGCGGTGGAAGCACTCAAGGTACCAATCTCATATCCCTTTCATCACGCACTTTACGACGCCTACTATACAGCTCAATTGTTCAAAAAGCTCTCCGGAATGGAAATGACTCCAGAGGAATATCATGGGAATTTCCGAAAGGAACGACCGGCTCAGCCAAAGCAAGTGGTTGATTATCAGGGATTATTGCAGCAATTTGCAAAGATGTATCGACGTGAGCTAACCAAGGAGGAGCAGGAATTAATTACTCTCGCCTACAAAATGGGCCGAACTCATCAATTCGTCATAAATCCGAATCTCAATAAATGAAGAGCATAGGATCACTCCTGTTATTCCTCTATGCTCGAACAACACCTATTATTATGAAAGGAACTCCAGTAGGAGTTCCTTTCGTTTTGTAAGATCATATTCATTATTTACGTTTCTTTGTCCAATCAGACAAATATAGAACGATTGTAGATATTAAACTTACGATAATAATGGGAGTATAGAACAGATAGAAGGCCATTGACCAATTACAATAATAATCGTATTGCTGCCATGGCGGTCATGACAATGACAATATACCGAAAAAATTTCTCATTCACCTTCTTCAGTACAAGATAGCCCAATACGGCACCGACAGCAATTACCGGAATCATCAAGCTGGTCGAGTACAAGGAGTTTATTCCGATGTTATGCCATATAAAGATCTGAAGCGGTAGCTTTATCAGGTTTATAATGAAGAAAAACCATGCATTGGTGCCCATGTAATCATTTTTCTTAAAGCCTAGGGCTAATAAGTAGATACTGAATATTGGACCGGCTGCATTACCAATCATGGAGGTAAACCCGCTTAATATACCTACCATAATATAGAACCATGTATTATTTGGTACCTTGAAGTCCTTCCCCTTCCACTCCGTATAAATGAGGATGCCTAAGCAGAATATGATAATGATACCGATCAAGGTTACAAAGGTCTTATCACTGATATAATTACCTATAATAACACCCAGCACTAAGCCCAGTACAGCCCATGGCAAGGGCTTTAATACTTTATTCCATTGAGTGCTTCGTCTATAGTACCAGATTGCAAAGACATCTCCTACCAGAAGCATTGGAAGAAGAATTCCCGTCGAATCCTTCCCACCAAAGACCGATGCAAGAAGTGGTATTGCCAGCATTAATACGCCGCCAATTCCTGTCTTTGAAAAGCCCACTGATAAGGCGGTAATAATTAAAATCGTCCATTGAAGTCCCGTAAAACTCATCATTTGTATGAAATCAATCATGCCAATCTTCCAGCCTTTCTTATGCTCATTTTCTTCTTAATTTAAAAGCCCTAGATAATCCGTATAACCTTCCTGCTCCATGTCCTCATATGGTATAAATCGCAACGAGGCACTATTAATACAGTAACGATAACCTCCCAATTCAATCGGTCCATCGGTAAAAACATGACCCAGATGAGCATCCCCTGTCCTACTTCTTACCTCCGTTCTTATCATACCATGGCTATAGTCATTAACCTCTTTGATTGCAGACTCATCAATGGGCCTTGCAAAGCTGGGCCAGCCACAGCCGGATTCAAATTTTTGTGTTGACACAAAGAGGGGCTCCCCTGTGGTAATATCAACATAAATCCCTTTTCGAAATTCATTAAAGTATTCATTTTGAAAAGGAGGCTCCGTGACATTGTGCTGTGTTACTTCAAATTGAAGCTTCGTTAATGTGTTTTGCAGTTCCTCTGTCGTCTTTTTCTTGTAATCCTTCATAACATATCACTCCTTTCCTATACCGTGAAGGACTGGATGCAATCGATATGATCACGCTTCCAAGCCACATTGGTCAGTCGTTATCCTGTTTGTAACACTATTCTGTAAAGATGGCAATGGATTCATTGATACTTCTATCTCCCTTGATTGCTTCTCATCCTTGATAATAATTCGAGCATCTGCAGAGCATCCTTTTCTGCCATGGAAAGTGCCGTAATATAACGGTCCGCTGCACATACAATGTCCTCTTCTTCCTCCGGCGTATTAATTGCCTCACGAATATTACAATCTCCCCCATCCAAACGCTTCAACATACGAAGAATTGCCATCATGGAGTAGTGGGCATTGCGGAGGGTGCGGATGATTTTAAGTCGGTTCATTTCCTTGGTATAGAAGCTCTTATGTCCATTCGAATCATTTGGCACCTGTATCAAGCCGTTTCTCTCCCAGTCTCGTAATACGTCCACCGTGATTCCAAGAGACTTAGCTGCCTCCGCTCTTCCTCTGTACAGCATCTTTTCCTCTGATACCGGAATATGTTGAAGGAGATTCTGTGTGATTCGGATTGCATCCTCGGCACCGGCTTCCTCCTCCTTTAGGTGCGCAAGATATTGCTGTGTATCCTGGTACGCCTGAAGAAGGTTCCCTGCCGCTGCAGTCTTGACTATCCGAAACACCTCCTGTCTTAACCGGCTGCTGATAATCTCAGCTCGAAAAGCAGTTCGTAATAATATGAGTTGATCGATATGCTGATCCTCAAAAATCCGATAACCTCCCTCCGTCCTTGGGATGACTGGAAGCAATCCCATTTCCTCATAAAACCGGATGGTATTCGGGTGTACTCCGATTATCTTCGCAACCTGAGCAGTTCTGTAACTCATCTTTATCACCCTATCTTTTTATGAATTAAATTATATGAATTATATAGAAGCTTCGGTTTATTGGTACTAGCCTCTTTTATGCTCAAGGCTCTTTTGATAACCGGTTAACCATGCTGCATGCTGTTCATACATCCTTGCATGACCCATAAGCTCTTCTCTTCTTGTTTGAAGCCCATAGCTTTTCGACCATTCTGCCAGTACAAGCAACCTCTTAATCACCTTAGCGAATACCTCCTCCACACCATAGAGATAATCAGCTTCCCCTTTGCTATATACCTTCAGAAATTGTTCCAACCTGTCCAGCATCCTTTCATAGGAGAAGGGGGATACATCTCCAGAAGCGTCAACGGGCTCTACCGGAAGAATTGGTATAAAGCGGTAGGCCGTATAAGCAATATCCCAAAGACGTGATCCCGGCGAGCATACATCGAAGTCAATTACTCCAACCAATTTCCGATCCTGAAACACACAATTATAGGGTGCAAAATCATTATGGCAGATTACCTCCTGCTCCTCATCGTTCTCCAAGAGCCAATTTCCCTTTTTATCATATCCCGCTGTAGCATCATGCCATTGTCGCAATTTCTCTGCCACCTGACATAGTATTTCCTCTTCCCACAGCCAGTGCGGTGTATCATGGGGAACCTCTCCCTCGATATAGGTAAGTACATGCTTTCCCTCCGAATTAATCCCAAGGGATTCCGGTGACCAGTCAATACCACGCAGCCTGACATAGGTTAATAACTCATGAATGGTCTGGGAGCCTGCAGTGGCTTCCTTATAGATCAGCTGACCCTTCCGGATAGGAGCATTCATGTTCCCACCTGATAAAATCTCCTCCGGTTCTTGCATCGTATAAATCCCCCCTATTCAAATATGGAAGAATTCGCTCCCATCATTACCGATCTAAGAACCAGCTCTGGCCCGGTGTTTTCACTTCAACCACATCAGCTCCGTTAAGATATGCACTTCTTTCTTCCTTATACTGAGGAATAATCTCCGGCTTACCCCAAAAATGCATGGGATATACGACCTCAACCTTCGCTGTGTTCAAAAGCTGCTCCAATCCCAGATAGTACCACTCCTCCTGTCTTGGATCCAGCGGTGCAAAGGCTATATCAATGGGTCGGTCCTGAAGTCGTTTCATCTCTGCATTAAATTTTGCTGTCATGTCATTGTTACTCTGCTTTGTCTCTTCCTTCCATATCCAATGATTAAGGTCACCGGCATAATAGATGGTCCTACCCTGATAGCTGATAATAAATGCAACACCGCAATCCGTTGACTTCAGTGTCTCAAGCTTGAGGCAGTTTTGCCCCTCATCATAAAGCTCATACTCCTTGTGCGGCTTCACTGAGAGAATTTGATCCAACAACTCCTCCCCAAGACCATACTTCCCAATATTGTCCTTACTGATTCTGACATCCGAGGACAGTATATAGGAGATCTTTGGATATTGCTCTGCCAAACGAAAAATCATCGGATTAAAATGATCCCCATGCTTATGGCTGACGAAGACGAACAGTTTTTTTGCCGCATCCAAAACCGGGATATCACCGGTATAGTAATCAAATAACCAATAGCAGTTCTCCCATTCAATTAGAAAGCCACTATGGCCAATATACGTTATCTTCATATTTATACACCCTTTCTTTGCTTCGATTGTTATGAAATTTTTCCTGGCGTCGCTCCCATCTTACTGAAAGTCACCCTTAAAATCAGTCTTTTGCAGCAAGTATTCCAGAGGGCCATAATCCTTAATCGGATTGCCATTCAGGTACAGCTCCCGTAACCGGGTCATTCCCTTTAAGGACGAGATGTCGGTTATTTTATTATCCTTCAGATATAATAACTCCAAGCGGGTCAGCTTATTAATGGAAGTAATGCTTTTAATTTTATTACCGTTTAGGGAAACAAGCTGAAGCTTTTTCAAGGAGCCTATGGCACTGATATCGCTGATGGCATTTCTTTGTAAGTATAGGCTCTCCAGTCCGGTTAGCCCTTTTAAGGCCTTTACACTGGTTATGCTGTTATTATCCAGTGCTAATACACTTATCTTTTTCATCGATTTTAATGCATCAATCTTGCGAATATTGTTTTTACCGATTTCCAGCGTCTCTAAATTCTTTAATTTACCCAAGGGTGTAATATCTGTTATCTTATTCTCACGCAGGTAAAGCTTCTGCAGCTTCGTTAATGAAGCTAAAGTCTCTATTCCAACCAGTTGATTTCCGTTGAGAGATAGGTGCTCCAGCTTTGTCAACTTCTTCAAAGGTTTGATATTAGAGATTTTATTCCTCTGGAGATAGAGTACCCTTAGCTTCGTTAAACTGCTTAGTCCGCTAATGTCCTTGATACCTAACTGCTGAGCATCCAGATATTCCAGGTTTTTCAGATGCTTTAGGTCCTTTAAGCTTTTCACTCCCTGAGGTAGCTTCAATCGATAGATTTCCTTGGTATCTGCGAGAGTCAATTTACCGGAGGGCTTACCTAATTTGATACGGATCGCCTGCTCGATGGAAGGATCGGAAAAGCTTACATATTCCTTCGTTCCCTCATGTGGTTTATCAAACGCATTCATTTGATCTAGAATTGTTGACCAACCATCCAGATAATATGCCTTTCCTGTAGAATCGGTATAATCCGGTACATTGGCAAGACTCCATATCGAAATCCCTCCAAGACCATATGACCTCGCCAGATTCATCTTTGCTTTAATACTGTTGCTGTCCTCATAAAGTATGATATTCCAGCTCTGATCGGCAGTATTATAATATTGAAGAAAGGGGGTCTGGAGCTCATTATTATAACCATAGGTGAGGTGCTTGCCCTTACCGTCACTATTATCCACACGGGCTTTAATCGATTGATATAGGGGGGTCAGCCTGCCCTCTCGACTAAGGACACTATCCTTTAGCTCATCCCATCCCTCTGCATCACTAATATCGAATTGCCACTGAGCACTATCAAAGGTAATCTGAAGCAAAACCTTTTTGAAGAGTTTTTCATTGGGTATGGTATCGCGTATCTCATTCAAGGCTTGACGGATCGGTTGTATTGGTGCCATGCTATTTATGGGTTCTAACGCATCAAAGCCGGTATACAGTTCAACCTGTTTCTTTGTTAGACGCTCCGTTGGTTCATAATCATGGGCCATAAGAATGACATGATCCGCAATGTTGATAATCGAAGCATAATCATAGCCATCATAATATACGCTGGGATTAACCGCTACATAAAGGCTCTTTTCAAGTGTTTTCAGTTCCTTCTTCAACTCAGCCAGAAACCTTATGAAATATGCACTGATCGGTTCTCCTTCATATAATAACGGGGAACCATCCTGTGAGGTGTCCCGAAGCCCTTCAAAATCAATCACAACACCATCGAAATAAATCCCTTTCCCTTCACTGATCTCCCTTTGGATAAATGCTGTTATGGCCTTTACCATACGCAAACGCTGATTTTCATCGGGGAGAAGCTCACTACAATCTCCTCCATCCATGTAGATGTTCAACTGTATTGATTTTCCCTTGCTCTTAGCATACTCTACCGGTTGGAGATAATTTGTGGGATAGAAGAAGCTTCGATTACCATTCCTATCCCTTGTGGTATTTACTACATCCGGTTCCTCAGAATCCATTCTACTCCAAGCAAAGCTTAGCGAATCAACCTCATCAATATAATTTTTTACCTTTTCGGAGAATGTAGCATTGGACGGATAGAAGGCATGTAGCTCCGGTGCATCGGGAACACCTGCCGCTAATCCGTTTTCGGTTTTTATGATACATAGGGCAGCAATCAGGAAGCATACCACATATGCCATGCTTCTTTTGCCCACAGCTGACAAGCCTCTTCGTTCGTTATGTTGTGTTTTAATATTACTCATGATAATTACCTCCCATCACGATCTTAATGGATATTCTTTCAGCTTCTAATCTATGACTGATATGCCTCCCTTAGAAGACGGATCTCCTTGGCATAACCCTCCAGCTCATTGGGTGTCTCTAAATAAAAGGGTAACCGGTTGAGTGCCGGGTGATTAATAATTCGGATAAAAGCCTCCAACCCTATACTCCCCTCGCCAATTTTCTCATGACGGTCCTTATGGCTGGCGAAGGGGTTCTTACTATCATTAAGGTGTATGGCCTTCAGTCGATCCAGCCCAATCACCTGATCGAAATGCCTGAGTACCCCGTCCAGATCATTTACGATATCATAGCCCGCATCATATACATGACAGGTATCTAAGCAGACACCAATTTGATCGGAAAGCTTCACTCCGTCGATGATTTGACGTAATTCCTCAAAGGTACTACCGACCTCGGACCCTTTCCCTGACATGGTTTCCAATAAAACGGTAGTACTTTGCTCCGGTGTCAGAATTTCATTCAGGGTATCTACAATCAATCCTATTCCGGTATCAATTCCTTGTCCCACATGACTGCCCGGATGAAAGTTATATAGACTATTGGGGATATACTCCATACGCGACAGATCATCCGCCAGGGTTATCAATGCAAACTCTCTTGTTTTGGGGTCAGCGGAACAGGGGTTGAGGGTATAGGGAGCATGTGCCAGAATTGCTGCAAAGGAATGACGGTTCAACAGCACACAAAGCTGTTTTGCATCCTTTGGATCGATTTCCTTTGCCCTACTGCCACGTGGGTTACGGGTAAAAAACTGAAATGTATTCGCATCTATGGTGAGGGCTTCCTCTCCCATATGTAAAAAGCCTTTCGAGGAAGACAAATGACATCCTATGTTCAGCATAATAAATCACTCCATTCTATCTTAACAATGAACAAGTATCTCACAAGAACCTTTGTGATTACCCTCTATTGTATCCTACTTTAATCTATTTTTCAAAAGGTTTCCATAAAGATTATATCACAGTGCCACAGAGGATGACTCACGGAAATTCATTCATAAATGAGATAAAGGAAGAAACAAAATAATATATTGAACTAACACTTCCATGTATTGTATAATATTACCATGTCATTATTTATTAGTGTTTGCTAACAAAAGCAAGGTTTATGTAACAATCATTTAAGTGAGGTGATTTTATGCTTGAAACCAATCGCTGTATATTAAGACCTTTTGAAGAAAAAGATCTAGATTCCTTTATGATATATCGAAACAATTTAGAATGGATGCAATATCAAGGCTTTAAAAATTTTACAAAAGACGAATATCGAAAAGCCTTATTAGTACCTCTCGATATCGAAAAGGGGATGCAGCTTGCGATAGCGGATAAAACCTCGGATTATCTTTTGGGAGATGTTTACCTGTCAAAAAAAGAGAAAACAATTTCCATTGGATATTCTATCAATCCGGATTATTCACTAAAGGGTTATATCACCGAGATATTGAAAGCCTTATTACCGAAACTGAAGGATTCTTATACTGATTGTAAAATAATAGCTATTACAGAAAAAGAAAATACACCTTCAAAAAATTTGCTGCTTAAGATAGGCTTTGTATATGATGGATGGATTGAAGAATGGCAATCAGAGGTTTATATATATGTTAATAATTGATACTTAAATTTATTTAACTTTAGTAAATTAGTTACCATCGCTTTTGATATAAGCCGTAAATTTGGTATTGTGTCGAATTATAAAAATAAGTATTCCATTTTTCGGGGTAATATTGTATAATAATGATATTACATCTCAGGAAAGTGTGGTGATTTTCAACAAGGAAGAAATATTCAAAATGATTAGAAGAATAAATACTTCTATTAATTTGAATATTTATTTTTTTATCCTTATTTTAGATTGACTAATCAAACAAAGACTATGTTGTACCCACGATTAACAATCTTCAAAAAAGGAATCAAATAAGTTATGTTTCAGCTAAAATGATTAGAAAATCAAAAGGAGATCAATCATGAGTGCAAAGAGATCTGAAAGAACAGAAACATCGTTATTTGAACTAAACGGAAAGCCCAGCTGGGGTGCATCCATTCCGCAGGCACTGCAGCATGTGCTTGCAATGCTTGTAGGTAATATTACACCTCCTATTCTGGTTGCTCAATTACTCGGACTTCCGGAAGAAGAGAAAATCCTTTTAATGCAAGCAGCTATGATTATCGGTGGTCTTACCACACTGATTCAGCTCTTCCCTATTCTAGGCTTTGGAATGGGATTACCAAATGTAATGGGTGTTGCCTTTGCATACATGCCGATATTAACAGCGATCGGTATGAATTACGGTATTCGTGCTATTTTTGGAGCTCAGCTAGTCGGCGCATTTGCCTCTATCTTTATCGGTGCCGGAATCGGAAAGATACGAAAATTCTTTCCTCCCATCGTAAGTGGTACCGTTGTTTTGAGTATCGGATTGTCCCTATATTCCACTGCTGTAACCTACATGGCTGGTGGAAATGCAAAGGCTGAGAACTTCGGTGATCCTAAGAGTTGGCTTGTCGCTTTGGTTGTACTTGCTGTTACACTGGCGTGTAACTTCTTTGGCAAAGGATACATCAAGGTATCCGGTATGCTGATTGGTATTGCTGTTGGATATATTATGTCCATCGCAATGGGTGGTATGGTTAACTTCGATAGTGTAGCTTCCTCTAGCTGGATTGCACTTCCTAAGGTTCTTTACTGGGGTCTTGAGTTCCATCCCTCTGCAATCCTTGCAATGATTATTATGTATATCGTACAGGCTGTTCAAACCATTGGTGATGTATCCTCAACCGCTATCGGCGCTTTCAATCGTGAAGCAACCGATAAGGAAATCGGTGGAGCGATCAAGGGCCAGGGTATTATGGGTATGCTTGGTGCATGCATCGGTGGTCTTCCTACTGATCCTTACAGCCAGAACGTTGGTCTTATCGTTACAACGAAGGTTGTTGCGAAGAGAGTATTCATTATTGTAGGTACTATGATGCTGGCAGCCGGCCTAATTCCTAAATTCGGTGCCCTGATGACAACAATTCCTTACCCTGTACTTGGTGGAGCTACCATTACCGTATTTGCAGCAATCACCATGTCCGGTATTCAGTTGATTTCACAGCAGCCGTTAAATTATCGTAATAAGATGATCGTTGGTATTGCCTTAGCACTTGGTGTTGGTATCAGTACCGTGACCAACTCCTTGCAGTTCTTCCCCATAGATGTACAGAACATAATTGGTAAATCCCCCATCGTTGTAGCGTTCATCGTATCCTTCTTATTGAATATTATTGTTCCGAAGGATGATTCCAAGGAAGAGGATTAATCATTACTTTATATCAACATTGAAAATTGAAAACATACAAAAAGAAGGAGCTTATCATCATGATAGGCTCCTTCTTTTTGTATGTAATATAAACGTTGAAGTCCATAAATACTCATATTTCATTTAGTCAATATCCATGTTTCATTGATTATCCAACTGAAGATTTCTTTGCAATTCTTGCTAAGAGAGAGAACATCAATATGCCTAGTTTATTTTAAATATTTTTATCGCATTCTCCAGAATTCTTGCATCATCCTCCAGCACCTGTGCTGCTGTCTGTAGACGTTCCACAGATGCCATTTGACTA
The DNA here is from genome assembly GCA_023428655.1 of Bacillota bacterium. Classification (GTDB taxonomy): domain Bacteria; phylum Bacillota; class Clostridia; order Lachnospirales; family Lachnospiraceae; genus Mobilitalea. Next base: position 13,134 of record JAEYXC010000089.1, read on the forward strand.
ATAACGGTTGCATTCACTTCCTCTGAGGCAGCAGCTGTCTCTTGGGTAATGGCAGAAATATTTTGAATCGCACTCATCGTATCTTCCTTTGCTGTTTCAATATTCTTTAGGCGATTAATAATATGGTTCAGGTTATTTGCTAAAGCATTTACGTGACCACTGATATTATCAAAAACACGAATTGTTTTTCCCAATGCTTCTACCTGTGACGCTACAATATACTCTGCTCTCTCAGCGGTATTCACCGTCTCTTTATTTTGTTCCTCAATGTCCTTGACCGTATTTTGAATTTGCTTCGCTGCGTTTAAGCTCTGATCCGCTAATTTTCTAATCTCCTCTGCTACAACCGCAAACCCTCGACCTGCCTCTCCTGCTCTTGCTGCCTCGATGGAAGCATTAAGGGATAAAAGATTCGTCTGTGCGGCAATATCATTGATGAGATTCACAAATCCTTGTATTTTCATTGACTGTATTTCAAACTCCTGAATTTTCTTGATTACAGCCTGCGTGATCTCGGAAGTTGCTTTGGATTTAGAGCTCAAATCATCAATAATCTGTACCCCTTCACTTGCTACCGTCTGAGTGTTATTTGCGATCTGTTCAATTTCATTGGTATTGGTATAGACTTGATTAATCTGATCCGATAGGTTGGACATTTGGAGCAGACAACGCTCACTATCCTCTGCCTGATGAACAATTCCCTGTCCAATCTCTTCAACCGTTCTGGATATGCCCTTGGTTGCTTCCAGAAGTTCGCCGGCCGTACCATTCAGACTCAGTGCAGAGCTGCTGACGGTACTGCCAACCTCATTCACTTCCCCAATTAAGGTTCGCATACTGGTGGTCATCTCTGAAATCCCACCGGATAAAACCCGGAACTCATCCTTTCTCCTTCGATCAATCCTTACCGTTAAATCTCCCTTGGATATATAAGAAATAGATTTATTCAAGGAGTTAATTGCTTTCATAATGGTACCGGTTATCAGGGTCACTATGATTAATGCGATAACCACAGCTGCAGTTACAAATGCAATATTTAATACTTTAATATCTCTTACTTCGTTCAAAATTGTACTTTTGGGAATTAAGGTGCAGATGGTTCCCTCCACATCTTCAAATCTGTTATAGATAAATAGATACTCCTCTCCATTATAGCTCTCATAGGAATAACCACTGAGCTCTTGGGATGACAATGCCCTTTGAAAATAATCCAAGGTTTTGAATATCGTAGCCTCCTTTGTATTCGCCAGGGTCTCCCTTCCATCCGAGGAGATAAAGCCTAAAATACTCCCTTCTCCCATATCATACTCAGAAAACATATTAAGAATATGTTGGGTAGATACATCAACAATGATAAATCCACGGCTGTCACTCATTTTACGGATGATAGAGGTAGAATAGCTGCTGGAATTATATGAATTCGAGCCGGATAGCATCGCCTGATCCAATGCAGAATGTTCACCAAACCATAAGAACTGTGCTTTCTTTTCTTTAAACTGCTTTCCAATGTCGGCACCGGTTATTTCCTGGTATAAATTTTGGTTTATATCCCCCAGTGTTGACATGCATACCCCATTCTTTCCCACCAGACTAATCTCAGAGATAAAGGAATTTGAATTGGCATTCAGTGCAATTCGATCCATTATATCATCGTAGGTTTTCTTACTGTCCAAGGCCTCTTCCATTTTTAACTCAAAGTATTTCTTAAAATTCGTATCCAGCGTTATCTCCAAGGATGATTTTTCTACCATTCGTAACCCAAGATTCATATAGGTGCTGATGGCATCCATTGTATCCAAGGCACTATGCTCGTAATTTTCAATGATGGCACCTTCTGATTTTGAATAAGATGCTACGCCATAGATCCCCAGTAGCATGATCGGAAGCAATAATCCTATTGCAAGCTGAACCTTGATGCTTTGTAACTTGTGAAGAAATGTGATCCCCTTCTTGGCTTCCCCCTTCTGATATTCCCCCTTTTTCGTATTAGAGCGGTGTTTCTTGCTAAAACCTTTCCCTACTTGCTTTCGTAGAACTCCCTCAGGTTTCATAATAATCCTTTTCCCTCTTTCTTCTTATGATTTTTTCGTTTCCTACCCCTTTGTAAGACCGTCGCTCATCATAAATCCGTTCGTAATTCTGCCAACTATTAAGTCTTTCATTTCGGTGTTCACTATACAGTTTTTATCCGAAATCGAGGGATACCAATAATATCCAGATAAATACATATTAGCGAAATATTCGTCTTATATTTACATTTTATTGCTAATTTTATTATACCTTCAATCCTGCAATTAATCAAAACAGAAATATAATCCCGCAATAATTCAATATAAAGAGTACTTTTTAGCAACTTTCAATACTACCCAGACACTGAAGTGTATGTCCAGCATTCACTACGAAAATGCTACGGTTTCTCGTCTCATCCAAAAGGGATTTTATTACTTTCTCTTGTGTTTTTCTACTTCATGGTGTAACATATTCAAAGAATATTGGCATTCACAAAAGTGCCAAGGATAAGAAAGCGAAGGAAGCATATGATGAAAAAAAGAATATCTACGATGGTCCTTATTCTATTAACTTTGTTCCTTGTTACCGGCTGCAGCAACAAAAAGGAAGACCTCCAACCGGTCAGTATAGGTAATCTTGCCTTTGAATACAATGCAAAGGTCTGGAATTATAATAAAAGCTCTGATGAAGCTGCACCCCTGGAATTCAAGGATGACAAGGGAAATACTGTCAGTCTTTATGTGTCACAGGAAAGCACCTATCAGCATCCCCTGGATATGATTCAGTTTTTTGAGTCCATGGTGTCTACGAACGAAGATTTTGAAGTGTTTTTAACCCCCACAAAGCTTGATGTCAATGGTACCACTTGGTATGAATACGGTTATCGCTTTAAAGAGGGTGATCATTATCGTAAGGTTTACCAACGTTATTATGGCAAATATTACAACGCTGCTTCGATCTCATACTCCTCCACGGATGAGAATTATGATCAAGGCTATGACGAGGCTATCGCAATCATGTCCGACATTAAGACCTCGGAGGTAAATAACGATACTAACGAAGCAAAAGCACATGAATTCTTGGTGGGTGAATGGGATGTTGCCGAGCGTGGTTACCTGGTACTGAAGGAGGACGGGACCTATGAATGGTATAAGGACTCTGCGAAGGACAAGAATAATATGCATTATGGTACCTATGGTTGTGATGTTGAGAATGCAGTCATGAGTCTGAAGGAGGGTGACGGTCTTTATCTCGTTCTTTTTCCGGATGGTTTAACCGTGAACGGTGGGAAGGAAGAAATGACCACCTATAAGATGGATTTTATATTATCCTTTGAGAAGGACGAAAATGGTGGCTATCCGATGGTAAATATGTCCTCCTACGCCTTATATACATTAATAAAGCAATAAATCCTTTCTGAAGGATAAAGACATAAAAAGAGACGAGCACAATGGATTACTGCATAAGGGCAGGCACTCCGATTGTACTCGTCTCTTTCTATCTGATATTAAACTGACTTACAGCAATAGATACAATGCTTATATTCCCAATACTTTACCACTAACGATAGCTACGATCCCTTCCGGATTATTTAGATCTTTCATACTGGGTCGGCCATTTTATATCTTCCTTTAACTCCTTCGCTGCATGAAGGGGCCAATAAGGATTACGCAAAAGCTCTCTTCCTAAGAAGATGAGATCTGCCTCCTCCTTCTTCAGTATTTCCTCTGCCATCAAAGCTTCGGTTATTAATCCTCCTGCAATAACCGGTAGGCCGGTTTCTTTTTTTATGGTCCTTGCATACCCCACCTGATAACCGGGATAAGAATTCACGCTTACATTAACTACACCTCCGGAGCTTACATTAATCAGATCAATCCCCTCATCCTTCACAAGCTTCAGCATAGCTGCGACATTATGATCATGATTTCCGCCATCCCCATAATCCTCCGCTGATACTCTTACTATGATCGGCTTTTCCTTTGGCCATTCCGTTCTCACTTCTCTGAGAACCTCTTTTAGGAACCTCGAACGATTCTCTTCCTTTCCGCCGTATTCATCGGTTCGATGATTTGTCAAGGGAGATAGGAACTCACTGATTAGGTAGCCATGGGCACCATGAAGCTCTATCACGTCAAAGCCTGCCTTCTCTGCTCTTCTTGCCGCTTCCTTAAAGGCATTTATCACCTGCTTGATATCCTCCTTGGACATCTCCTGGGGAGTTCGATATTTCTCACTAAAAGCGATCGGACTTGGAGCAATATTTTGCTCCGTCGTAACCTCTGATTTTCTTCCCGCATGAGCAAGCTGTATTCCCACCTTGGCTCCCTGCTCATGACATGCATCCACAATCCTTTTTAATCCGGCAATATGCTCATCCTTCCAAAGCCCTAGGTCTCTATCAGTAATTCGACCTCTGCTCTCGACTCCGGTCGCTTCCAGAATAATTAAGCCCACCTGTCCAACTGCTCTGCTAGTGTAATGGGTAAAATGAAAATCATTAGGATTACCATCCTTGTCAGCACAAAACATACACATTGGTGCCATAACAATTCTATTTTTTATCTCCAAGTTCTTCCATCGAAAGCCATTCAATAAAGCTGCCATGATATTTCCTCCCTGTTTTATGATACATACTCAAGTCAAAAAGCTTTTCTCAATTCACCGGTTACAATCATTGATCCAAGGTATTTTTTATTATTATATGATATCCACTTTACTTGATTTAACCGGTTATATTAAGTTTCTGGGTATATTCTCTTATCACCGACACAGAATGCTTGAACTTCTTCTCCTCCTCTGCCGTTAGGTGAACCTCCACGACATCCTGAACACCGTTTCGATTGAGGATAACCGGAACTCCACAGAATACATCGCGTTCTCCGAATTCTCCTTCCAGTAAGGTGGATACGGGTATGATACGATTCTCATCATTCATTACCGCTTTAATAATTCCTACAACCGCAGTTGCAATCCCATAGCAGGTAGTTCCCTTTACCTCTAGGATATCTAATCCGACTCGAGCGACTCGTCTCACGATTTCATCCAGATTCACATCCTTATACTCCTCATTATCTTCGATTATATCCGTAAAACGCTTTCCTCCAACCGTCACATGGGACCAGGGACACATCTGGCTATCGCCATGCTCCCCCATAGTATAGCCCTGTACACTTCGGGGATCGACTCCGATCAGCTCTCCAAGAAAATGCTTTAATCTGGCGGAATCCATCGCCGTACCGGTTCCTATGACCTGATTCTTAGGAAGCCCGGATAATTTATATACATAATAGGCTATGATATCCACCGGATTCGATACTACGATAAAATGCCCTCGAAAACCGGAAGCCATAACGGGTTCCACGATGGTCTTGGCAATATTCGCGGAGAGCTCTAAGGTGTCAAGCCTTGTCTGACCAGGCTTTGGAGGTGCTCCAGCTGTGATTACTACGATATCTGCATCTGCACAATCCTTATAATCTCCCTCGGACACCTTAACATTACGATTCAAGTACTCTACGCAGTGACATAAATCCATTACCTCACCACGTGCTTTATTTTTATTTACATCAACAATCATTACTTCGTCACATATTCCCTGTGTAATCAGACTAAAGGCGGTGGAGGATCCCACCAGACCCGCTCCTACTATTACTATCTTACTACGATTAATCGTCATATCCATCTCCTAACTGTTGAATTTGTTAACATTGTCCTTTTCCGTCAATGGAGCAGGCGTTGTATGCCTCCTTGGCTTCGACTTCCTCTTTGCTGATATAGTCTTCCAGCTCAAAGGTCTTCGTACCATCCTCCAGAACAAAGAAGGGTATCCCGATTCTCCCTTCCTCCTTGATCTGCTTAAATATTGCTTCATGATCACGATATGCTAAAAATTCCTTTAATAGCTTTGTACTTTCTGTAATATTTTTATAATCCAGTTCAATCCCCTGGTATGCGCTAAGTTGTTTTTTAGCCTCAACACAATCCACACAGATTTCTGCACCATACATTGTTATTCTCATAATAATCACAATCTCCTTTCATAGCGAAACAATCATTGATTTCTTACTATTTATCTCTTTTGCTCCATACTGCTTGTTTCCTCGAATTGCCCCAGTATGTCATCAAATTGATCTCCAATAAAAGCTCTTCCCCCAGGCTGCTTGTCCAGATAATCTCTGCGTATCTGATCTCTGACACGAGTAATCTCCTCTTTTAAGTCCTTTGCTGAAAAACGGACTGCACCCTGCCCAAGAATAATTAACTGCTCCAATGCATCCGAGGTTGCTACCGTTACATGATGTTGCCCGGCTATTTCATGGGTAACCTTTTCAATATATTCATCCGCCGTTTCCGCTTCCCTTGTATAAACGATATGAATATTATGATAATCAAATACTTCCCCTAATCCTCCCTTAACCTTATATGCATCAAAAACAAGGATTAGAATACACTTTTTGAAG
>JAEYXC010000094.1 GCA_023428655.1 Bacillota bacterium
TCTTTGCAATAATAAGCTCACTTACCAGATTCATTAATACATCCAGCTTGTCGATATCCACACGAACGGAGCGGTTCGCCACCGGCTTCGCCGCTTGTTTTGCTGCAGGTGCATTACCTGCCTTTAAAGAATTGGCATCTGCTTCTATCTTTTTCGGCTGTACCATTGATTGCTCATCCTGCTTAAGAATTGCGGTATAGGCTTCAACCTCCTGGGCCGGTAAGGTCAGATATCCGGCAACCACCTCTTTTACCTCGGATACATTGGAGGCTACCTTAATAAGCTTCTCCGGTGTTTCCTTCGTTATAATAAATGCGGAATAATCCAAATCATATTTCTCATCTTCAAGATCCTGAGCACTGGGATTCAGCTTGATAATTTCACCAAACTCTTCCAGAGCACGGTTCACCATGAAAGCTCTTGCGCCCTTCAGAACACAGTATTCCTGAATATATACCGTTAAACCGATGACATTCAGCCCAAGGGTTCCTGCCTTCACAATTGCCTTCTTCTCGTGCTCCTCCAGCTTAACATTCATGAATTTCATTTTATCATTAACCGCTGTTCCCGCTTCGCTTGCTTTGTTATCCTTGGGGGGTTCTGCTTTTTGTGTCGGGGCAAGTCCTAGTCCCTCATTCAAAAAATTATTCAGTGCGTTAATGATTTCCTCATTATCCTCTTCCCCTTCACTGGCATCGGATTGAATATTTCCAAGATAATTCTCCAAGGCATCAAGACCCTTAAAAAGGATATCCACCAAGGATGAGGCAACCTTCATTTTTCCGGTTCTGATTTCCGAAAAGACATTCTCCATATCATGAGTTAATCGCTGCATTCTCTTAAAACCCATCGTGCCAGCCATACCCTTAAGGGAATGAGCTGCTCGGAAAATCTCATTAATTGTTTCTTCATTTTCCGGCTCACGTTCGAGAATTAATAGGTGTTGATTCAAGCTTTGTAAATGCTCTTTTGTTTCTTCAATAAATATTTCCAGATATTGACTTACGTCCATTTAGCGCACCCCCACGTTCTTTATTATGGCATTCGATACTTCGTTTAAAGCAACCACTTCATCCACAAGACCGGCATCCTTTATGACTTTCGGCATTCCGTAAACAACACTGGTCTCTTCGTTCTGTGCAATTACATAAATATTTTGTTTCTTACTTAGCTTTTTGATTCCTGCAGTTCCATCCCCACCCATTCCTGTGAGAACCACACAGGTAATTTGATCAAACTTCGTATCTACAAGAGATTCATACATAATGTCAGCACAAGGTAATAATCCGTGTCTTGCCGGCTCCTGGGTAATCATGATGCGATAGGTTTGATCCTCCTGCCTTTTTAACCGCATCTGATATCCGCCTTTTGCGATATAAGCAGTACCTTTTTTAAGAATTTCCCCATCCTCTGCTTCCTTAACGGTGATTTGGCTTAATTCATTCAACCGATCCGCCAGAGATTTTGTAAATCCACCGGGCATGTGCTGAACAATTAATACCCCTGCATCCAGATTAGCTGGCAAATTAGGCAACACACTATGAAGAGCCTTGGGGCCGCCGGTAGAGCAAGCTAAAGCGACAAGCTTATTCGCTCCCTGGGGCAGGGATACGGACATACTCTTACTAATGGTTTCCTTGACTGCCAGAAGCTCTTCCCGAACCTGAAGCATTGATTTTTCTTCTTTTACTGCGCTGGCACTCACAGAAGTCGTCTCTGCTTTTGTTGCTGTGGTTAGACATTCTAAGAGACGATCGGAGAAAAGATTGCTTTTTACCTCCATAAAGCTTTCCGGCTTTGTTACGAAATCAAAGGCTCCCAGCTCCAGCGCGCGGATGGTTTCCTTGGCTTCCTTTTTGGCAATGGTACTGACAATAATAACGGTTGCCTTAATACCCTTATCTTTCAGAGTCTCCAGTAGTTCAATTCCGTTCATCTTTGGCATATTAATGTCAAGTAATACGGCATCAAAATCCTTATCTTTTCTCTGTAAAAGCTCCAAGCCCTCCAAACCGTTTACTGCAACCTCTGACACTTGAAATCTTGTATCTGAATTAATTATATCAGAGAGTACCCTTCTCATAAGTGCAGAGTCATCTATTATTAAAATATTTTTCTTCATTATCTGACTTAATCCTCCATTATGACCGTCACCTACATGCAAATCCTGTGCGTAACCTATCCAATCTCATTTCTTCTACGTTTTCTTTCCTGTTCGAATATGTACTTAATAATTGCCTCACGATCCTTTGGCATGATATCGATAAATTCTACTCGATGCTCATAGGTACCGACTCTGGCCGGTATTCTGCCTGAAGCAATAACCTTTGCGGTTAGCATCAGCTTATTCATTTCCTTGGAGGTTATAAAATCCAGTTTCATTCTTATTTTATCACCCGAATTATGCAACGCTTCGGAGCAAAATTTCGCTCCACCTCCACTAAGGTCCGTAATGGAAGCGGATATCCACAATTTATCCAGCTGAGCAAGTCTCTTCTTTACTTCCATCAGCTCCTCGGGATTGTCGAACTCGGAGGAACTAAGCTTTCTCTCTAATATCTCTTCCTCTATGGTAATTGGTCTGTATTCAACATCATGAATACATTCCAGTCGGTAATACTGCCTTCTCTGATATTTTTCAAGATTGGAGGTGATTCGTACCACCGTTATAATCGTTTTGTTATCTCTTTGGTTGCTGATTACTGTGCTACTGCATTGATAAAGTCCTTTTTCTGTATAAAAACACAGATTATAATTTTCCCCCACCGCTAGAGGAAGGGTCCTTCCATATACAATAGGTGCAGCGATGTTTATCACATTACTGTCAATAAAATCTACCAATTGACTGACCAAGGTCCTGGCACCAGCAACCGGCCTGCCACTCTTATTTAATGGTTTTATATCGATTTTATCACCGATCGATAATACCTCATGAAGCATTGCTCCACCCCCCAGTTATATTATGCGCTAATTTAAGCTATTTTTTAATTCGTGAACGAAGTAAATTGGTAAACAATTGTGCGATACCCTTTTTACTCTGTTGCTCTACTTCTTCATTGGTACATAGAATTTTTGCAAAGGAGGTTATCGTCTTCGAGAATTCGGAGTTGGGATATACAGCAATGGCAGGTCTTTGTTTCATTACTGCTT
>JAEYXC010000121.1 GCA_023428655.1 Bacillota bacterium
GGTATTGACTCCTCCACTGCACAGGAGGTAAATGAAATCTATTCAGAACGCTTCAACATGCCCATCGGGGTCTATATCAACGATGTGGTAGAAGACTCTCCGGCAGAAAAAGCAGGTTTGATGCAGGGAGATATCATTACAGGTCTTGATGGTAATAAAATTGAGAAAATTGCAGATTTAAGGAATGCTCTCAGCTATAAGAAGGCGGGTCAGACTGTGAAATTAACCATACAGGTACTGGACGGCGGAGCCTATAGTGAAAAGGTACTTGAGGTTACCCTAGGTTCAAAATAATAATTCTAACTGAAAAGAATATTGTAATATAAAGCTTGGGAGGTCCGATGTGACCTCCTTTTTTTGTTGCTGTTTAGCCGGGACTAAAGCTAACTTAATATATAGCAGCTAATTTTTAATTTATGGTTTATAAAATTTAGACGTTTTGCAGGCTATATCATCCACAATTGTAAGATAAGTGGTATAAAAGATAAGCCTTACCAAAAGTGGATAATCATACTACAATTAAGGCATCAAATTCATAGCGAGGAAGGCTTACCAAGCGTTGTTGGGTAAATGAGTGGAGCGATACGCTGTGATATTTGAACTTTTCTATCGATAGATAATTGCAGTATCAATATTACTTATGGAGGGTAAGAGAATGATGAAATTCAAAAAGCTCATGGCTGTACTTTTATCAGTGGCATTAATCGGAACCACACTGGTAGCTTGTGGTAAAAGCGAAGAGAAAAAAGATGAAACAGCAGCTCCGGTAACGAACACAGAAACGAAAGAAGAGACAGCTACTGCAGAGACCCCAGAGACAAAAGAGGATGTTGTTGTAGAGACAATCACCGTTTGGTCCGATAATGCTCATGAGAAGGAATTGAGAGATAAGCAGATCGAAGAATTTAATAACGGAATTGGTAAGGAACTTGGAATTAAGATTGAGTATACCGTATATGGTAGCAATTTCACGGATACGATCAAGATTGCAGTTCAAGCCGGAGAAGCTCCTGATTTATTCCGATCCGATTCAAAATGGATGCAGGACTTTGTTGACTCTGACTATTTAGTACCAATCGAGGAGTTACCGGGTAGTGAAGAGTTGTTAAGCAAATATTCCAATCTGGTAGCAAATCAGGCTCACGTCTTCAATGGTAAGACATATACCTTACCCTATAACCTTACTACCTATGGCTTTGTAGTTAATAAGGATTTGTTTGCAGCCTGCGGTCTTACGGAAGCGGATTATCCCAAGACCTGGGAGGAGGTTGCTAAGGTAGCGAAGAAGATCACTGAGGCTTCCAATGGCAAGGCATACGGTTTTGGTATCGCTCCCAGTGCACTCTGGACCATTACCTCCTTCTACACAATGGGTGCGGGACAGAATATCGGACATTACGGATATAACTACGGAACACAGAAGTTCGCTTATTCTGACTACAATGTACTAATCAGTACAATAGATCAGATGGTAGCAGAGGGAAGTGTAATCCCAGGATTTGAAACGATGGATGCAGATCAGCTTAGAGCGCAATTCTCAGCAGGTTCTATTGCTATGATGGGTGCAGCGAGCTTTGACGTTGCGGTATATAATACCCAGTTCCCGGCTCAAATTGATTGGGACGTCATCGATATTCCTACCTTCGATGGTCAAGCACCGAAGTATAAAGCCTTTGGTCAAGCTGCTAATTTGCTTTGTGTAGGTAAGAGAGCATTGGAGCATCCGGAAAAAGTACTGAAGGTTATGGAATTCTTCTATGCGGATGAAAATGCAGCGAAGATGTACGAAGAGGGCTTATATATCCCGGTTAGAAGTGAAGCGGTTGCTCTTGCAACAAAGGAACCAAGCATGAAGAATTTCTCCAAGTTTGCAAACTTTAGTGAGGTTTTTACCATGGCACCGGTACCGGATACATTAATCCAATTTGAAGGTACTACCTATCGTGAGGCAATTGCTAATATATGGACAGATCCTGAAATCAACGATGTGGAAAAAACAATGAAGGAAATTGATGATAAGTATAATGCTGCATTAGCAGCAATTGATCCTGCTAAGTTAGACCTTTATAAGCTTGCGGATGGTGTGTCAATCGAAAGAACGAAATAAGCTTTGAGAGATTGTTGATATTAAAGCAGTCACCGGGTTCGGTCTTGCCACCGTAGCCCGGTGGTAGCTTCAATGAAACGTAAGAAGGGGATACAAGTGAAAATGACAAAAAAAGAATTAGGTAGTTCATCCATAAGTGTCAAATGGATTAAGAAAGATTCCGTACAGGCAGTGATAATGCTGGCTCCTATGCTGATAGGCTTCTTACTTTTCACCTATGTGCCCATCGCATATATTTTGCGATATGCATTATATAACTCGAACGGATTTAAAGAGACCTTTATCGGATTGGATAATTTTGTACGAATATTTACAAGGGATACAGCCTATTGGAACTCCTTGCTTAATACGATCGTATTAACCTTCGGTAAGCTGGCGGTAGAGATACCCTTAGCCCTTTTACTGGCGGTATTATTAAATAGAGGACAGAAGGGAACAGGCTTTTTTCGAATCACCTTATTCCTTCCTACCGTAATCAGTGCGGCGATTGCCGGTTTAATCTTCTCCTTGATGTTTGCTTCCTTTAATGGTACAGTGAACGGTCTGCTTCAGGACTTTGGTCTAATTGAACGACCGATTAGCTGGTTCAGTAGAAAAGGGACCGGTTTGTTTGTTATTGGCTTTGCATCCGTATGGAACAATTTCGGTATCAATATGATTTTCTTCCTGATGGCTTTGCAAAGTGTACCGAAGGAGCTATATGAGTGTGCAAGCATCGATGGAGTGAATGCTTTGCAGAAGTTTTTTAAGATTACATTGCCAATGATAGGACCAACCTTCCAAGTGGTGCTACTCAACGCCATCGTCGGAAGTCTTAAGATGGCAGATCTTATTCTTTCTACGACCAATGGACAGCCGGGAGGCAAGACGGAAGTGGTAATGACCTATGTATTTAAGTACTTCTTTGGATATGACGGAAGAAGCATCGAGGTTGGGTATGCGTCGAGTATGGCCTTGGTTACAGCAGTGGTTCTGGCAATGATATCGCTCATTTATATGAAATCCAGCAAGAAATTAGGACAGAGCTTTTAGGAGGAGGTACGTTATGCATAATTCGAAAGTAAAAAGATTGACCGGAAATATCATGGTGTACCTTGTGCTCAGTGTGATTTTCGTTGTAACCGTTTTTCCTGTATTTTATACCTTTATGGGCTCCTTTAAAAGTAATATGGAGCTTTTGACCGGTAATCTAATCATTCCGTCAAAATTTGTTCTAGATAATTATAAACAGGCATGGGAGCTGGCAAATTTTGAGAAATATACATTTAATAGTATATTCCTATCATTCTTTATCGTAGTAGGGACGATATTCACCAGTACTGTTGCCGGTTATGTATTTGAACGTGGACAGTTCAAATTTAAGAATGTAATATTTGCCATGGTTATCTCCTCTATGTTCGTATCCTTGGGTAGCCTAACCTTATACCCTCAGCTAATGATTGCTAAATTTTTTGGAATAAATACTTCGCTTTGGGGAGTTATTATTATCCGTGTGTTCGGAATGAATGTAACAAACCTATTTGTTACCAGATCCTATATACGAACGGTTTCCACGGAAATTGATGAGTCAGCTAAGGTGGATGGCTGCACCTTCTTTCGGATCTATCGCAGCATCATCTTTCCGCTTCTGAAGCCCTTGATCGCTACCTTAGCAATTCTGGAATTTCGATTTGCTTGGAATGATTACCTAATGCCCATGGTATTTACCTTGTCGAATCCAGAGCGTATGCCATTAGTCGTAGGTATTATGAATCTAAAGGGCTCCGGAGCAGCAGCATCCTCTTGGAATCTAATGCTTGCAGGTACCTCCATAGCAATCATCCCGATGGTTTTAGTCTACGCAATATTTAATCGATACTTTATCCAAGGGTTAACTGCAGGTGCAGTAAAGGGTTGATCATAAAGTACATACAAGATAGTAAGTAAATGATAACAAAGTTATTTTATATTACATAAACAAGAAAGGATACTTATTATGACAAATCAAGAATTAATCAAGGAGCTCAGAAGATTTCGCAATGCGGATCTTTCTGATGCTATGGATGCACTTGGGTTAGTGGATAAAGGAACCATGGATGAGAGGATGAGACCGCTTCGTCCCGGAATTGAATTCAAGGGCTTTGCGCACACCGTAAAATTATTGCCCAAGCAAGATAATGTAAAGGCTTGCAAGACGGTGGAGGAATGGAGAGAAGAGCTAGGAAAGGGCTGTAATGATATCTACAGCTTTGTGGATACCGTGACGAAGGAAAATGGTAAGGATATGGTCATTGTAATTGATATGGAGGGTATCCGCGGCGGTGTTTGGGGTTCGGAGATTTCCATGACAATGATGGAGCGTGGAGTTGAGGGCTTTGTTATTGATGGAGGCTGTCGTGATTCCTATGAAACAAACCTGGAAAAGGCTCCGGTATTCTGTACTAGAAGAACCTATACCCATGCATATGGCCGTGTAACCAGAGGCTCCATTGGAACCCCAATCAACTGTGCCGGAGTTATGGTAAAGGAAGGCGATATCATCTGTGGTGATGATGACGGAGTACTGGTAATTCCAAGAGAGGTGGCTGAGGAGGTAATCCAATTTGCCAATATGAAATTAGAGGATGATATCCGTGTAAGAACAGAGCATTATCGTAATCTTGGATTGGAACCGGATGAATCATTAGAGAGATTAATGAGATAATTTCAAGAAAGTGCTGCAAACCATAACTTGAACCGTGGTAGATATCCTCCTCCCCCGGAAATTGCTTTCCGGCTATGTGATAAAGCTTCGGAGGTATGGTCCCCCTGCAGCACTTTCTTAAATTATATATTTCTGAAAATTAGTGATACGTTCAAGAAATGTGAGAGCATAATAATGATTACCTTAATTAATAACCTATATCCAATAACAGAACCAATTCGTTTTGCCTATCAACATTTGAAAGCAGAAATAAGAAAGACAGCAATTGATATTGACATCGAGATCCTTCTCAAAGAAGACAGCAGGCTGGATTTCCAGGGGTATCGTAGAACCGTAGAGGGTAACTGCATCACAATTGCATCTGCAGGAGAAGCAGGGATGATGTATGGAATTCTTGACTTGGAGCGAGAAATTTGCCATGCAGGTAAAATGGAGGGCATTGCTGATCGAGAGGTTCAGCCTTACTTAAAAAACCGTGGAATTAAGCTAAACCTTCCATTGGATGCCAGAACACCCAGTTATTCGGATTCGTCCGATTCAGCGACTAATAATATTATCCATATGTGGGAATTTGAATTTTGGACCCGTTTTTTAGATCAAATGGCTTTGGAGCATTATAATGTACTATCTCTTTGGACTCTTTCTCCCTTCCCTTCCCTCGTTAAAATCCCAGAATATCCAAACCTTTCATTGGAGGATGTAAAAAGATCGATTCGCCCCGCGAAAGCGGAGCTGAGTGGATGGGGGATGTATTCCGAGGATATGGAACAAAATCTGGTTACAGTGAAGAAAATGACAATGAATGAAAAGATTTCCTTCTGGCAGTCTGTGATGGAATATGCAGCAAGCCGTTGCATCCGTATCTATTTATTTACCTGGAATCTGTTTGTCTATGGTACGGAGCACAACGAATATGGAATAACCTGTGACCAGAATAATCCAATTACCAGGGATTATATTTATTGTGGTACAAAGGCGTTGTTGGATACCTATCCAAGGCTTGCCGGACTCGGGGTAACCTCCGGCGAGCATATGCTAAGAGATGATACGGACATAACTTTTCTGAAAAGCACCTATGCCAAGGGAGTAAAGGATTACCTTGCGGTTCATCCGAATCGCAGCTTTGAATTGATCCACCGAATGCAGTATACAAGTTATGAAAGCATTATGGAGGAATTTCATGATTTTCCATGTCCTTTATCCATCAGCTTCAAGTATTCCCAGGCTCATATGTATTCCGGATCGAAGCCTACCTTTATTAAGAATTTTTTAAATGTAAAGAAGGACGACCAAAAAATCTGGTTAACCGTTCGCAATGACGATTATTATATGTACCGATACGGTGATCCGGAGTATGCAAGAGAGTACCTAAGAAGCATGCCTGTAGATTGTATGAATGGCTACTATATGGGGGCGGATGGATATACCTGGGGTAGGGATTACATGGATATCAAGGATGAATCACATCCTTTGTTTATTGAAAAAATGTGGTATATGTTTAGAATCTGGGGGCAGTTATCCTATGACATTGCACTTCCTAAGACCTACTTTAAGGATGAGCTTGCCTGTCGTTTTAATACGGAAGCGGAAGTACTTTATGACGGTTGGAGCAAAGCGTCCTCCATTATCTCTATCGTAAATCAGATACATTGGCATGATTATGATTTTCAGTGGTACCCGGAAGGCTGCTGCATGTATGATTTTACTACGGATAAACTGATTTTTGCAGATATTAATGAGTTTATCAAATGCAGTAGTATGCCGGGTGGAGAATACCTAAGCGTCGTAGAATTCTGCGAAGAGGATAAGAAGCAACTTAGCCAAAAGAAGAAGGATCCGTTATACGGAGCGAAGCAAATAGAAGGATACGCTAAAGAGGCGCTCCGCTGCGTCAATCAGCTGAGGAATTCAGGAGATGTATTGGATCAGGAGCTTGGTGCGACACTGAAGGATATCGAAACCATGAGTTATCTTGGCTTCTACTATGCAGATAAGATAAGAGCAGCAGTAGAGTTATACAGATACCGTAGCCTCGGTTGTGAGATAAATAGGGAACAGGCGATTGAGTACCTTCGGCAAGCAGCTGCAAACTGGAAGAAGTACTCTGCGAGCTCAAGGGAACAGTACCGGCCGCAGCTCTTGACACGGCTATGTAATATTGTAGATGTGCAACGTTTTGATGTCCTAGCGGAGCTTGATGTTCTGATTGCAGAGGAATAATCAGATGCATTAAGTCTTTCGTGAAGGCTTTAAGGAAGACGTAAAATAAAACCCTCGGGTATTTTGATGCATCAAGGGGGTGAAGGTGGTTGGTTAGTCCAGAAAGGTTAGGTGTTATAGATGGCATGGTGGGAGAATTATCCTTGGAGAATGATACAGACAAACCTTAGAGAAATCGATATGGAGGATATCTCTGCAAGTCAATTAGTTGAGGATTTACTAGACTTTAAAGCGAATGTGGTACTGCTGAATGCAGCAGGGATAATTGCAAGCTATCCTACAAAATTATCCTATCATAAACAGAGTGAATATCTCCACGGAGATAGTTTGAAGGAGATTGTCGACGCGTGTCATGCTCATGGAATTCGTGTATTAGCCAGGACGGATTTTTCCAAGGTACATAAAAGTATTTATGAGCAATATCCTCAGTGGGCTTTTCGAACAAAAGCAGGAGACATCATGGAATATAATGATACGGTTCAGTGCTGTATCAATGGTGATTACCAGCAATACTACGCTTTTGAGATAATTAGGGAGTTGTTTGAAGAGATACCCTTTGACGGCTTATATTGTAATATGGGTGGTTTTCAAACCAAGGATTATGATTTTAGGGACTATGGATTTTGCCACTGTGACAGCTGCAGAGAAAAATTTCGGCAGCAGTATGGTGAGGAATTACCGGTACTGGAGGAGCTATCGAATCCGGTATATGGAAAGTATCTTCAGTTTCAAGAGAAGGTATTTAAGGAATACCGTGAAAGACTGGCTAACTTTGTTAAGGCAATTAATCCGGAGCTTTGCTTTGATGATGATGCTTATGCACGGATCGAAGCAGCAACCGAATATAAGACCAGACTACCCCATTGGCAATACCATGCCTCCAGCAATTGTCGAGCCATTCTTGGTGACGGAACCACGAATATTATCTGTTCCAACACCAGTGTCGATTATATCGGCTATGCCTTTCGTCATGTGGCTGTGAGCCCGGCTTTACAGGAGTTACGACTTTGGCAGAATCTGACGAACTTAGGCGCACTGGATTATTATATTATCGGTAGGCTGGATCATCATTTGGATCGTTCCTCTTTTTCAAGAATTAAGAAGGTATATGACTTCCATGCTAAGCATGAAAAGGAATATCTGGGGCTCAAATCGAAGGCGGAGGTCATTCTAAGGAGAACACATCGCTGGGTCACAACTCCGGAGGAAAAGGGTTGGATACGGGTATTGACGGAGAACCATATTCCCTTTGCCGAAATTTTACCTACCGATTTTCTTAAGGCAGACCTACATACCTATCGTCTATTGATTTTACCCGATATCAAATATATCTCTGAGAAAGAGGGAATCATAATTGATAACTATGTTGAACAAGGCGGTATGTTGATTGCAACCGGTGACACAGGCCTTTATGATCCATATACCGGGATGCGCGATAGGCAGCTTCTACAATGCCTTGGAGTGCAAAAGGTGCAGACAATTCGCGAAGACTTATTATCCGCCATGTTCCTTGTAAGTAAGGAGGAGAAGAAAGTATTTACTTCCTATGAAGAGGTGGATGTTATTCCTATAGGCGAACATATGGTGATGAATGAATATAAAGCCGATACACAGTGTTATCTGAAGCTGATACCACCTCATCGATACGGACCTCCGGAATATTGCTACTATACTAATACTAGTGAACAGCCGGGTGTTACCAGATATAATTATGGAAAGGGTTATTCCATCTATCTACCCTGGCTTTGCGGTACCTTCTATAATCTGGGTGGCCATTGTAATCCCAGTATGTTAATGAAGGATATTCTGATGGGATTGTGTAAGATCAGTTCCATAGCCAAAGAACTAAGCCCCATGGTGGAGGTCAGCTTATCACAGCGAAGGAATGGGGAGCTTTTTGTCCAGCTGGTTAACAATAGCGGCTGCTTCGGGCAATGCTTCTTTGATCCTATTCCGATCTATGAATGCCGGCTTCAGATACCCTCGAAGATACAGCCAATAGCAGCACAAAGGATAAGAACCGGGAAGAAGGTTTTCTTCACCTATGAGCAGGGGATAATTAACCTAATACTGGAGGAGCTACAGGAATATGAGGGAATAACGATATTCTTCAATGACAGTGATGAAGAACAAACCGATCAACCGAATCTTTGAAAGGAAGGTTTAATATGAGAGACAGTATACATAAGTATTTTCAGGTAGGCACAATACTTTGGATGAGTTATCCACCAAATCAACATGATTATAAGGTTTCCTTATGTAAAATCCTGCAAGATGATTATTTTGATGCAATTGAGATAACCCAGATTAAATCGGATTCGCTTCGGGCGGAGACGAAAGCACTGCTGGAGCAATCCCATTGCAAGGTTTGTTATGGGGCTCAGCCTCGTCTGCTGTCCACCGGACTTAACCCAAATGATATCACGGAGGAGGGAAGAGTAAGGGCGGAGGAAACGCTTATCGAAGCAGTGTCAGAAGCAGAATACCTAGGCGCAAAGGCAATCGCTTTTCTTTCTGGCAAATGGGAGGAGGCGACAAAGGAGCTTTCATACGAACAGCTTCGAAAGACAACGATCAATGTATGCCGATATGCTGCCAGCAAAAACATGTCCGTAAATCTAGAGGTTTTTGATTATGATATGGATAAGGCGGCTCTCATTGGACCGGCTCCATATGCAGCAAGCTTTGCAGCGGATGTTAGAAAGGAATGCAATAATTTTGGTCTTCTTGTCGATCTTTCTCATTTTCCGACCACCTACGAAACCAGTCGATTTGTTATACAGACATTAAAGCCTTATATTACACATCTTCATATCGGAAATGCGGTAGTACAGCCGGGATGCGATGCTTATGGTGATAAACACCCTCGTTTCGGCTACCCAAACAGTGCCAATGACACACCGGAGCTTCTAGATTTTTTCCGTATACTTCGTAAGGAGGGCTTCTTCTGTGCGGAGAACCCCTATGTACTCTCCTTGGAGGTTACACCACGGGAGGGAGAAGATGCGGATATCGTGCTGGCCAATTCAAAGCGTGTTATTAATCGGGCCTGGGCTCTTCTCGAGGATGAATAAAGGATTTATAAAAGAGTTTTGACATCCTATCATACAGGAGGATAACTATCCTAAGCGATATAGATGGAGGTAGATATGAAAATTGTAGTACTTGACGGCTTTACCGAAAACCCGGGTGATTTAAGCTGGAATGCTTTAAAGGAGCTGGGTGATCTGACGGTATATGATAGAAGTCCGAAGGAGTTGGTAGCCGAACGGATTGGTGATGCACAGCTTGTTATCACAAATAAGACAGTAATATCAGAGGAAATTATGAAGCAGTGTCCGAGAATTGAATATATCGGGGTATTAGCAACCGGATATAATGTAATCGATTTGGCAGCTGCAAAAAGGAAAGGAATTGTCGTCACTAACATTCCTACCTATGGAACCGATGCAGTAAGCCAGTTTACCATTGCGTTGCTTTTGGAACTATGTCATCATGCAGGTGCTCATTCGGATAGTGTAAAACAGGGGGATTGGAGTAAATGCGAGGATTTTTGTTATTGGAAGTATCCACTAATTGAGCTGTCCGGTAAGACAATGGGAATCATCGGCTTTGGTAAGATAGGGCGGGGAACAGCGCGAATTGCAGAAGCCTTGGGAATGAAAATTCTTGCCTATAAGCCCGGTGGGATTGCTCAGGAATATTTAAGCTCTTCCATACAACAGGTTACCTTGGAGGAATTACTTCAAGGCTCCGATGTAATATCTCTTCATTGTCCTTTATTCCCGGAGACCAAGGGTATTATCAATAAGCATACCATAGCACAGATGAAGGACGGTGTGATGATTATTAATACCTCCAGAGGCCCCTTGATCAACGAGCAGGATCTGAGAGAAGCACTCGTAGCCGGTAAGGTAGCTGGAGCTGCAGTGGATGTAGTCTCCGCTGAGCCGATTACCATGGATAATCCACTACTTAATGCTCCCAATATCATTATTACCCCCCATATTGCATGGGCACCAAGAGAAGCAAGACAGCGTCTTATGGACATAGCGGTTGATAATGTGAAAGCTTATATAAAAGGTACACCGATTAATATAGTAAAATAGGAGAATAGGATGACAGCAACAGCGATTACATTAAATCAAATAATGATAATTTTTATTATCATTGCAGTCGGCATTATTTGTTATAAAGTAAAGCTGATTGACGAAGCTACCAACAGCAAGCTTTCCAATATACTTTTAATGCTTGTCAATCCGATTGTGATATTTGTGGCATACCAGCGGGAATTTAGCACTGATCTGCTAAAGGGGCTGCTTATTTCCTTATTACTTTCGGTTGTAACTCATACAGTCAGTATATTGCTGGCTTATTTGTTAATAAGAAAAAAGAAGAGAGAAAATCTTATCATAGATGGAATTGTGATAAAGAAGCATGTGGACAACATGGATGCGGAGGTAGAACGAATTAGTAGCATCTATTCCAATGTGAGCTTTATGGGAATACCATTGGTGCATGGAATCTTTGGTTCGGAGGGAGTTTTCTACGTAACGGCTTCCATTACAATATTCAATGTTTTCTTGTGGACTCAAGGAGTCATTATGATGTCAGGGAGTGGAGAGTGGAATATAAAGAGCATGTTGAAAAAACTTTTATCTCCTTCTATTATAGCGATTATCATCGGCCTGACATGCTTTTTGCTCCAGATTATGGTGCCAAAGGTGGTCTATAATGCCTTAAGTTATATTACGAATATGAATACGCCTTTCGCGATGCTGATTGCCGGTGTAACTATTGGTAGAACAAATATAATCCAACTGTTAAGAAAAGGCAGGGTCTATTATGTTGCTCTGATAAAGCTGATTCTGATTCCACTTTGCTTACTTCTCCTCTACAGTTGTTTTCCCATCGATGAGATTGTTTTTATTACTTCTATTATTATGGCTGCTACACCTTCGGCCACCATAGGGATATTATTCGCCATTAGATATAAGAAGGATTCCGTTTTAGCAGCAGAGATTTTTACGGTTACAACACTATTAAGCGCTTTTACCATCCCCCTTCTTGTAAAGTTGGCCGGACTAGTGTGACTAGTGTGAAAATAAAAAGCGATTTTCACACTTCCAAGTTTGTGCCTGCGTTATCATTGGCACAAACTATATCAGGCTTAAAGGTACTCGTTCCTTGTTTCTTCCGGACTTCAGGGGCATCCTTGGAACAAACTATATCAAGCACAAAGGTACTCGTTCCTTGCTTCTTCCGGGCTTTAGGTGTCATTGTAGTTGTCGAATGAGGGTGGTTTGATGAGAATTCAACCTTTTCCTAATCTGTTTTCATGCTATAATTAATATGATTAGAATGGACCAGAAATTTGAAGCTTGGAGGAAGAGGGTATGATTTTCGATTTGAGACGGAGGATATCGGTGCTTTTGGTGAGTGTTTTGGTTTTATTGCTTTTACCCGGATGCTATAAAACGGAAACTATAAGACAGGATACCTCAATCAATCCGGAGAATATAGTTGATAGTACGGATATACTCAAAAAACCAGTAATGGAGAAGATTCGGGTTTGGTCCGATAATGCACACGAAAAGGATTTAAGACTTCAACAGATAGAACAGTTCAATAGTACAGCCGGAAAGCAGCTCGGAATTGAAATCGAATATACGGTGTATGGATCCAACTACCAGGAGGCAATTAAAGCTGCATTACAAAGTGGAACTGCACCGGAGCTCTTTCGTCCAACCTCTGCCCTTTTGAAGAACTTTGTAGATGCAGGATATATGGTTCCAATCACGGAGTTACCCGGTGGAGATGATTTGGTTGAGGAATATCAGGAGAGTCTGATGAATAATCAACATGTTTTTAACGGAGAGGTTTATACTCTGCCTTATAATTTGACCACCTATAAGCTGATTATTAATGATGACCTGTTTCAAAAGGCCGGCATTACTAAAGCACCTACTACTTGGAAGGAGGTCAGAGAGACCGCCCAGAGAATAACCGAGATAGGTGAGGGAAAAGCCTTTGGTTGGATCCTTGGATTACAGTCAGATTGGATGATTAGCACCTATCTGATACGCCCAAATGGTACCAATGTAGGTCATGTTGGTTTTAACTATCGTACAATGACTTTTGATTTCACGGCATTCAGGCCTGTATTCGAGGCAGTGCAGGGGATGATTGAAGACGGAAGTGTATTCCCCGGGTATGAGGGTTTGGATGCGGATGCTGTTCGTGCTCAATTTGCAGAAGGACGGATCGGAATGATACCCGGTGCCAGCTTTGATATCAACGTATATAATGACCAATTTCCGGCAAGCTGTAATTGGTCCGTGGTTCCGGTTCCTGCTTTCACTGAGGAAGGATCCCCTTATAAAGAATTTGCCGATGCTACTTCGCTCCTAGGGGTGGGGATTGCAGCAAAGCAAAAGGCCGCAAAGACACTGGAGGTATTGAAATTTTTCTATTCCGATGAAAATGCAGCTCAGATGTACGAGAATTCCCTATATATTCCATTTCGTCAGGAAGCGCTTGACCTGACCGATAATGAGCCGGGGCAGAAGGGCTTTGCGGAGTTTGCTAATATACCGGATCGAGTATTAATGCGTCCTTCCCCGGAAAACGGCGTTGTAGTGGAGGGGGAGGAGTACCGTAGGACCATCTCAAATTATTTTGCTGGATTATATGATGGTCAAGAAATGATCGAGGTGCTGGAGGATCTGGATAATAGATATAATAATGCACTGAAGCAGCTTACGCCAAAGATGTTGACGGAATATAAGCTAACGGATGAAGTATTAAATAGCTATATAGGGAATCAGCACTAGAGGAATTGCCGAATGTCATCCGAATTAAAAGAGAGACATTCAGTGATGATAAGTAAGAATAAAGTACTTAGATAATGAACGGAGGATATCTCAATGCAATACATAATCAAGGAAAAGCAGATCGAGGTTAGGCGTGAAACGGATATTTTAGTAGTTGGTGGAGGTCCCGCAGGTATTGGTGCTGCAGTAGCTGCTGCACGTAGTGGAAAGCGTGTTCTATTGCTGGAGAAAAGAGGTTTCTTAGGAGGAAATATTACCGGAGCTTATGTTGAGACCTGTAATCATTTTTTACATGGAACTACCTTTTCCACCAATGGGATTTATGCTGAGATGGAAGAGCGGTATCGGGAGAGATTCGGTGCCTCCCATGATATCCGGGTGGACGCACCCCATCGTTTCAGCAGTGAGTATTTGAAGATATTTCTGGATGATTTTCTCATGAAGGAAGGGGTCGAGCTTATGTTCCATTCCTTTGTTAATGATGTAATTGTAGATGGAAATCATATTCAAGGTGTTGTTATACAGAGCAAGAAAGGACCGATTGCGGTAAAAGCAGAGATAATTATCGATGCCTCCGGTGACGGTGATGTTGCATTCAGCGCCGGTGTTCCCTATGACCAGGGAAGGGATGCGGATGGACTCTGCCAGCCAGGTACTGTGAATTTCAGGCTTGCAGGCGTGAAGACAGAACGATTAACGGGGGAGGTGGACGGACTTAAGGTTATCGGTAAGCGGTTCCATGACGATTATAGAGCAGGTAAGACCGGTCTTACCTGTAAACGACAGGATCTTCCCTTTGGACGTTTAACCAACGGAGGAGTTGTGTCCTATGTCAATTATCCCTGTGCTTATAAGATTGATCCTACGGATGTAGAGGGGCTTACCCAAGGGGAAATCGAATGTAGAAAATATATTCTGGAGTTTTATGACTATGCGAAGAATAATTTCGAAGGCTTTGAGGATATTGAGCTTGCATCCATAGCTCCGGAGATCGGTTTCCGTGACAGTAGAAGAATTAAGGGACGATACCGGTTAACCAAGGAGGATATTGAAGCACAGAAAGTATTTGAGGATGCCATTGCTGTTTACCCACGCTTTTATGATATGCTCTCACCTGATGGTTATATGGATGGTGATGGAAGAATGGAAGGGGAAGGCTACAAGGGTCATATTTACGAACCGATTAAGGATGAAAGATCCTATACCATCCCATACCGCAGTCTTCTGCCAGTGAATATCGATAACTTAATCGTAGCCGGAAGATGCATCAGTGCGGATCATGTTGCAGAGAGCAGTATTCGCGGAATATCTGCCTGCATGCTGACCGGACAAGCGGCAGGTGTAGCAGCAGGTCTTGCTTGTGAGGGTAAGATAGCCCCCTGTGATATAAATATCCATGAGCTTCAAGGAAGACTAAGGGAGCAGAGAGTGGTAATTCCGTCATAATAATGATATGATAAAAAACGATATGAATAAATGGAGGTAACGAAATGAAAATTGTAATGCTGGAGCCCTTAGGCGTGAGTGCAGAGATTATTGGTCAACTATCCAAAAGGCTGAAGGATGAGAAGCATGAGTTTATTGCTTATGACAATGTGACAAAGGATATAGAAGAGTTAAAAGCTCGTGCTAAGGGAGCTGATGTTTTGATCATTGCAAATAATCCCCTACCGGGTGAGGTTATTAAGTCTGTAGAAGGGCTTAAATTCATCTCTGTTGCCTTTACCGGAATCGATCATGTGGACAAGGAAGCCTGTGTGGAGCAGGACGTTAGAATATCCAATGCGGCTGGTTATAGCACAGAAGCGGTGGCAGAGTTAGTCATTGGTCTGATTATCAGTAAGTTAAGAAATATTGTGGAATGCAATTCGGTTATAAGAGAAGGGAAGACAAAGGATGGACTGGTAGGCTTTGAGCTTGCAGGGAAGACGGTTGGTATCATTGGAACGGGAGCAATCGGTCTTAGAACTGCCGAGCTTTTGAAGGCATTTGGATGTAAGTTAATTGGTTACAATAGGAGTGTCAGAGAGGAAGGGTTAGAACTCGGCATACAATACATGGGTCTGGAAGAGCTATTGAAGGAAAGTGATATTATAACGCTTCATACCCCGCTTACCGCAGAAACCAAGCATCTAATTAATAAGGATAACTTAAAGCTTCTTAAGAAGAATGCGCTTCTGATTAACTGTGCCAGAGGCCAGGTGATTGATATTGAGGCTACAGTGGAAGCTCTAAAAGAGAAAAGAATTGCAGGTGCAGCCATTGATGTATTCGAGATTGAGCCTCCATTAGCCCTAGAGCACGTCTTATTCGGGGCAGACAATGCACTGCTGACTCCACATGTTGCCTTTGCAACCAAGGAATCCATGGTAAGACGAGCAGAGATTACCTTTAATAATGTCTATTCCTGGCTAGAGGGTAATCAGATTAATCGGATGCTATAAAAGATGCGGTTTAAAGAGACATAGAATAGTGAGGGTTATACTGTATAACCCTCAATAGCTTAAATGAGTACCTCAATTCCCGTCTTCTGGTTGGATTACACCCTAGTTTTGTTAATCATAATTGAACAATTGGAGAAGATATTTAGTAGTAAGTCACCAAATTTTGTACTTTGGGATGAGGTACTCTTTTATTCATTATATTATTTTTGAAGCAGGTCAGTAAGCTTTATTCTGTCCCTTCCTATATAAGTTTATTTTTCAATAACTCATCAAAGTTTAGTTGCTTCAATAGCTTGACAACCTCCTTCATATTCTTCATCTCAAATTTTCTCAGGATGGAATTCACCTGGCTTTTTACAGTGGCAGGAGAGACAAAGCGTGTCTCTGAGATGACTTTATTGGTGCTTCCCTCATAAAAACATTTTAAAATCTCGAATTCACTATTGGTTAACTTGGATACAATTCCAAGAATATAAAGCAGACTATTCTGTTGGGTCTTGAGCCTGGAGAATTCATCAATTATTTTATTGGCAATTCCGGGGCGCAGCATCAATTGGTTGGAGTGGACGGTACGGATGGAATTGATGATCTGCGATATTGAATCTGTTTTGACGATATAGTCCATCACACCGGCGCAATATGCTTGAAATAGATATTCATCCTCCTGATGTATAGTAAGTATAATAACTTTTATATTAGGGTCAATTGCTTTAATGCAATGGGTTGCATCAATACCTGCAGTACGGGTCTCCATCTGAATATCCATGAGAATGACATCCGGTGATAGTTCTCTGGCTTTTTGTATGGCTTCAACTCCGGATGAAGCCATTCCGACTACAACAATGTCCGGTTCTCTTGATAAAATCATGTTAAAGTACTCTCTAATATCCGTCATATCATCTACAATTAATATCTTAATCTTTTTCATAGATGCTCTTCCCCCTCAATATATTATTGCTTATCTTGCGTGACTATTTTTTACTCATAGGTAATAGGATCTCAACATTGGTATATTCACCCTTCTGACTCTTGATTCTGACATGGCCATAATGAGCTGTAATGACGCGGAACACATAGGATAGTCCCATTCCCCAATTATTTTGCTTGGATTTGGTAGAGAAATAGGGAGTGAATATTTTCTTCAGATTCTTCTTTGGAATACCGCAGCCGTTATCCTTAATTGATAGATAGATCCATTCCTTACTGGAGTCAACCGTGATTAGTATTCGATTATCTTGTCCCTCCTTGTTGAGAATTGCTTCAAAGGCATTGGATATTAAATTGCTGATTACCTGAGTCATATGGTACATATCAAAATTACAATAGACCGGATTATCATGATAAATCGTTTCTAGATGGATATGCTCGGGAATTGTTACTGAGTTAAGTGCGGCTTCGATCGCATCCACCAGATTGTTTCGTATGGTTCGTACCTTTAATTCCTTGATATTATCAAGCGCTTTGGAAATGGAATCTATATGATTTTCACTTAAGGCTAATATCTTGTGTAGAGTTTGGATACCTTCCGGGGTTCCATACTTATCAATCGCCTCCTGTGAGAGTATCTTCATATTGAACATAATGTTTTTATCGGAGTGAAGTACATCCTTCAGATTTGTATTCAGCAAATTAAGATTTTTCTTTATTGCACGCTCTTTAATCCCGTTAATCATGCTATCACTTTTGAACTTAAAGGTAATAAATAAGATAACCAATAGGATAATCAGGGAAATAAAGGGTAATAGGGTGGCATAATGTTTTGGAACGACCACAACGAGTTTATATCTCCAAAAAGCAGAGGTAAGAACGTTATATACTGAAGTCTTAAAGGCACCGGTGAAAAATACGTTAAAAAATACTGTATTTAGAAGGCTGATACTGATCGCCAGACCAAGAAGCTGTTCGGAGAAAAAGGAGATCTTGTTTTTCTTATAATTACGGAACAGAAGTCCCACAGGATACATCAAGTATAAAAGCACACTAGTGACCATGATAATATCCACAAAGGAAATAAAATTACACCATAGTATATTGCTGCTTCCCTCTAAACGATTAGCAATCAGGTAGATGGCAAAGGCGGTATCAGGATGATAGAAGACAAAGTACATCAGTGGAAAGGTAGCCAGGAGGAAATATCGTAATAAATATCCGGCTGGTTTAGATTTCAGGTGATTACTCTTCACCGTTGTACTAAAGGTCATAGCAAATAGCAATATAGCTACTAGGTATGACACAATTCCAATGTTTCTTAGAATTTGTAAATTGGATAACGATAATCGAAGGATTCGGCTTAGGAATAAAAACATCCGATACTCAATTCCTCCATATAGATAGTAGGAGGGTATCAGGTAATTGCTGCTTTTGTAGATTTCCGATACGATGGTAAACATGGAGATGGACATTCCAAACACCATCAGTATAAACAGAAGATTATATTTACTTTTCAGATTTCGGATGGCAAGGATGATGGAGAAGAATGCCATAAAGAGTATCGTTAGTGCCATAGGTCCTCCATAGATATTGTTCAGTGATAAAATGTCAATGACTGGAATGCTTGCTTGACGGACGGATGAAAAGCATGGAAGCATACAGATATATTATAACATAAATTGCGGGATAGAAAAGGTGGATAATGCGTACAACCAAAGTATTAACCTATCATGTAAATTGAATGGAGTTAATTCAGAGAATTGCATAGACGAGTCGCAAAGGAATTACTTAGAAAGAATGAGTTGTACTGGCAACAGCAACAGTCCATAGAATATACTATAAGGGTAATGAAATTCTTCGGAGGAGTTATGATACGAAAATTCATATGTGTACTAGCAGTACTTACTTTGCTCATTGCGACCTTATCAGGTTGTAAAAGTAGCTCAGGACTTAAAGAAATTACACTTAACGAGGTGGCACACTCCATCTTCTATGCACCGATGTATGTTGCTTTTGAGAAAGGATATTTCGAGGATGAAGGGCTGAAGGTAAATCTGGTAAACGGCCTTGGAGCTGATAAGACGATGACAGCGCTCCTATCCGGAGACTGTGACATCGGCTTCATGGGTGCAGAGGCTTCGGTCTATGTTTATAACGAAGGAGCGGAGGATTATGTAGTTAACTTCGCTCAGCTGACGCAGAGAGCCGGTAACTTCCTGGTAAGTCGAGATCTGAACGAGGATTTTAAGTGGGAGAATGTCAAGGGTAAGACAGTAATCGGCGGTCGTGCAGGAGGTATGCCTGAGATGGTGTTCGAATATATCCTGAAGAAACAGGGAATTGACCCAACAAAGGATCTGACGATCATCCAGAATATTGATTTTGGTCTGACTTCACAAGCCTTTTCCTCAGGACAGGGAGACTATACCATCGAATTCGAGCCTGCAGCAACGGCATTAGAATTAGAAGGCGTCGGAAAAGTAGTTGCTTCTCTTGGAGTAGAGAGCGGAAAGGTCCCCTATACCTCTTTCTCGGTAAAGAAGAGTTATATGGAGAAGAATAAGGACGTTATTCAGAAGTTTACAAATGCAGTTCAAAAGGGTATTGATTATGTGGCAGCCCATACTCCGGAAGAAATTGCAGAGGTAATTCAACCACAATTCAAAGAGACTGAGCGTGAAAAGCTTGTGATGATTGTGACCAGATATCATGAACAGGATACCTGGAAGGATAATTTGATCTTCGAAGAAGGAAGTCTGACCTTACTTCAGGATATTTTAGATGATGCAGGACAATTAACAAAGCGGGTACCCTATAACGAGATTGTAACAACGGAATTCGCAGAAAAGGCAGCGAAGAAATAACTGGATAAAAGCAGTGTGAACTGTACAATGAATCCGAACCATTTTTCACTTAGTTTAAAAATTATCCATGTCACTGTTGTTATTTAAAAGAGTAAAACAATAAAAAAGAAGGGTGGTCGTTACGGACCCCCTTCTTTGTTACGAAAAGTACTTTCTAATAAATCTAAGCAATATCATTATTCTTCGGAAGTGACTGTGGCTGGTTCTTCCTCTTCCAAGGTCTCTGCATCATCCTCATAATCATCAAAATCATCATCGAAATCCTCAAGATAATCCGGATTCATATACCTGTATACAGCATAAGCAATGGCAGCAACAGCAGCGACGGCACCGATTATTGCAAGGACACAGAGAAGCATGTGTCTTCTTTTCTCCATCGGATCTTTTCTGTGAACCAATTCACCAAGTTTCATTGCACTTAAAAGCTCATCAATTTTAGTTCCCATGAATAACACTTCCTTTCTTATTATTAGAAAACCTGTATTGAGATTTTCAATCGTCATGTATTAAAGACAAGGCAGATGGGTAAATCTTCCTAGTCGTGTTGTACCTATAGTATATCACAATACATGCTGCTTTACTATAATATTTCAAAATTATAGTAAATTTATTCACAAAAAACATTAATTTATCTTCTTTAGATTAGCAAAGGTGGAGAGGAGCTTTTTTACACCAAAGTTAGGAAATTCAACAGTTACCTCATAATCCTTACCACCCTTTGTGATATTGGTAACAACACCGGTACCGAATTTAATATGCTTTACATTGTCACCTACTCCATAATCCAAGGTACCCAGCTTATTGCCCTCGAACTGTTTTGTTTCTGCGGAGATAAAGGGCTTGTAGGTCGCTTGATTAGGTTTGTACTTTCCGGGAGTGGGTTTATCAAAATCAAGCTCATTCGTGAAGCTGTTATCCATCGAATGATCAAAACGGTGTTTTGCGGGGTAACCGTCCTCGTCCTTAAAAAGATACGCCGAACGGCGGGGACCGGAACTTGTCATCTTCAAAAGATATCGCGGTATTTCATTGACAAAACGGGAGGGTTTATTATACTGGGTCTCACCACGAAGCATTCTCTGCTTTGCGGCGGTAAGGGAAAGCTGTTTCATTGCTCTGGTGATACCAACATAGCAAAGTCTTCGTTCTTCCTCAATCTCTTCGTTGGGGTTATCCGCATAAAGGGACATATAACCTGGGAAGACTCCCTCCTCCATGCCGCAGAGATATACATAGGGGAACTCCAGACCCTTGGCACTATGTAGGGTCATCAGTACGATATGGTCAGCACCTTCCTCCAATGTATCGATGTCGGATACTAAGGCAACCTCCTCCAGAAAACCGCTCAGGGTGGGCTCCTCTGTATTCTCCTCGTAGGTTACCAGCTTATTCACAAGCTCGTTGATGTTACCGATCCGATCCAGTGCATCCTCCTCATTATCCTGCTCCAATTCTCTCAGATATCCGGTGGCGTCAAGAATATCATCAATCAGCTCCTTCAAGGAATAGTCTTCACGGCGAACCCGGGATTTTAGTCCCTCGATCAGACTGAGGAAGGGAGTGAGCTTAGAGGAAGCTCGTTCCAGTCCGGGAATTTGTTGAAAACGGGTCAATGCATCATAAAAGCTCATATCATTTTGTACAGCATAATCGTTCACTCTGTCCACTGTGGTTAAGCCGATACCACGTCTTGGTACATTAATAATACGCTTTACGGCAATACTATCCAAGCCATTATCGATTGTCTTAAGATAAGCCAGCATATCCTTGATTTCCTTGCGGGCATAGAAGTTCACGCTTCCAATGATTTTGTAAGGAATATTACGAAGCAGAAGCTTCTCCTCAAAGAGGCGGGATTGGGCATTGGTACGGTAAAGAATAGCAAAATCATTGTAGGAGGCCTTGCCTTCATCGACGATATTCTTTATCTCGGAGGTAATATGATCCGCTTCTTCAAAATCGGTATCAAACTGGGTATAATGAACCGGTTCACCCTCTTCATTTTCCGTCCAGAGGGATTTATCCTTACGTCCCTGATTGTTACAGATGACTTCGTTGGCAGCATTCAGAATATTCTTGGTAGAGCGATAGTTCTGCTCCAACTTAATGACCGTCGTATTCGGAAATGCTCTCTCAAAGTTCAAAATATTATAGATATTGGCTCCACGGAACTTGTAGATGGACTGGTCGTCATCACCTACCACACATAGATTATATTCATGTTCCCCATAATTGTTAATGCCGCTGGCTAACAAATGGATTAATCGAAACTGAGCTGTATTCGTGTCCTGGTACTCATCTACCATAATATACCGAAAGCGACGCTGATAGAATTCCAGAGCATCGGGATTCGTCTGAAACAGCTCTACGGTGCGATAAATCAAATCATCAAAATCAAGCGCGTTACTTTGTCTAAGACGCTTCTGGTACTCGGTATAAGCCTGTGCATAACGTAGCTGATTCGCGTCTCTTCCGGCTGTACGCATAAACTCCTCGGGAGAAATTAACTCATCCTTCGCTTTTGATATAACGGAAAGGATTGCACGCTCATTGGTCTTCTTGGTATCAATATTCAGGTATTTACAGATCTCACGCATGAGAGTCTTCTGGTCATCACCGTCATATATGGTAAAGCTTCGGGAAAAGCCGATGGTATCAATAAATCTTCGGAGGATGCGAACGCAGGTGGAATGGAAGGTGCTAACCCAGATGTTCTCAGAGCCGTAGCCTACGATTTTATCAACTCGTTCCCGCATCTCCTTCGCGGCTTTGTTGGTAAAGGTGATTGCCAGGATATTATATGGATTCACATCCTGCTCCTCAATCAGATAAGCAATTCGGTGCGTCAATACCCGGGTCTTACCGGAGCCGGCACCAGCTAAAATCAATAGAGGTCCCTTATTGTGAAAAACAGCGCGCTGTTGTTCGGGATTTAATGTGTCATAAATACTCATTCTTTATACCTGCCTGTCCTAAGTGATCCGTTTGTATAACCACAAACATATGTTTATTAT
>JAEYXC010000206.1 GCA_023428655.1 Bacillota bacterium
TTCAGTAGCTCTTCGTGGGTACCATGCTCCATAATTTTCTTATCAGACATAACATAAATGGTATCCGCATTTTTAATCGTAGAAAAGCGATGTGCGATCATGATTGTTGTCCGGTCCTCCATTAATCGGTCAATGGATTGCTGGACAATGACCTCGCTTTCGTAATCAAGGGCGCTGGTGGCTTCGTCTAGGATCAATATTTTCGGATTCTTAAGGAATAATCGTGCGATACTAATTCGCTGTCTCTGGCCACCGGAAAGCTTGATTCCCTTTGTGCCAACCAGACTATCATATTGCTCCGGCAGGGAGCAGATAAAATCATGAATATTAGCAAGCCTTGCAGCCTCTACAATTTCTTCATCGGAAGCATTTTGTTTTCCGACTCGAATATTATCCTTGATCGTTCCACTAAAGAGATATACCTCTTGTTGAACGATACCTATGTTTTCACGAAGTGCTTCCATATCAATGCTCTTGATATCAATACCATCAATCAGAATATTACCCTCAGTCACATCATAGAACCGGGCAATCAATGCACCTATGGTGGTTTTACCAATTCCAGAGGCGCCAACAAAGGCAACGGATTGGTTAGGCGATATACGAAGTGAGATATCCTCGATGACCTTCTCGCTCCCATCTTCATATTGAAAGCTTACATGGTCAAAGATAATTTCTCCTTTCGTTTGTTCAAGCCAAAGTGCATCCTCATCTGCAAGCACGGAGGGCTTTGTCTCAAGCATTTCCATAAAGCGAATAAAGCCTGCTTTTCCGCTCTCAAATAATTTCATGAAGTTCATGAAAATCCGAATCGGTTCGGCTAAACTACCCACATATAGAAGAAACGTGATCAATACAGGAACATCCACCGTACCTTTTCCGATTAAGACTGCTCCAAAGAAAACGGTTAGCATGGTTAGAAACTGTGGATAGGCTTCCAGAGTACCATAAAATAAGGCTTCGATTTTATAAAATTTGCATTTACTATTGGTGTATGCCGTGTTTTGCTTTTCAAATCGGTCCGCCTCGAACCTCTCATTCCCCAGGGCCTTGATGGTGCGAATACCGGATAGAATATCTTCAAGCTTTTCATTCATCCTGCCTAAGTTTTCATTGGTAGCCAGTATTGCATGTTCGAATTTCCGATCCACATAATAGGTAACTAAGGTGAGCAACGGTAGCATGCAAAATACAATCAGCGTTAGTGGGAGATTGATATTTGCCAGTATGATAAAGGAACCGAAGAATTTAATGATTGTCATCAAAAAATCCTCGGGAGCATGATGGAAAAGCTCCGTCATATTGGTGAGATCATTTGAAATCACGGTCATGAGTTTTCCGACGCTGTTTTTTGAATGAAAGCTAAAGGATAAGGTTTCATAATGATCCAGCAATTCACGTCGCATCGTGGCTTCCATTTTTGCCCCCATTGCATGACCAAACCAGCTATAAATGATATCGCTGATCACTTTTACCAAAGTAATCAATAATAGCAGTAGACCTGCAACAGAAAGCGTCCGTATGGTATCGTTAGACCAAATGTCCAGAACCTCCTTTGTAATATAACCCGATATCAAAGGAAATAATAGTACGCATATGGCACTTAACACAGCAAAGAATAGATCAATAACAAAAACCTTCTTGTGGGGCTTATAATAGGATAAAAATTTTATAAATCGTTCCCTTGTAAATTTTGAGCGCATAAATCCTCCATTTTAGTCGGAGGGTTATCTATTGTTATCCCTCCATATGATTGTGTTATGGGAATATAATGTTTTTCTCATGTTCTTCCATCCTTTCAGAATTTATTTTGGAATAATAACTCATAATACGAATGCAATCAAAGGGTGCATTCATCCTAAACTGTAGCATATCCGTAACGGTGCCACAAGGTAGAAAACAATTATAAACGTCTTTTCATTAATCCATAGCATTCCGTTAAAATGAAGGAGAATACGATATAAAACAAGCCATACATATTTAGCCGGGAGGATATTGAGATACCTTTTAATTCTAATATAATAGAAAGAGTTATATAGACCATGGAGCCAAACAAAGTCAAAAGCCCAAAGCATTCATTCGTCCACTTCCAGATATCCTTGTGCATATTTTGTTGCAAGGATTTATAACCGAACATATTTTTCTTCTCCTTAGGTGATAGGAAAAGTAGAAATAAACTATAGAATAAACAAATTAAACCAATATAGATTCCCTTCATTTTAAGTACCACCCTATCCAATTAAAATAGAATATTAGGTTCTGACCGATTAAGTTAGTGAAATCCAATATAACTCTACATTCAAATGAGATTCCTCGCCGTAATTGGTTCGATCATAGTAACTTCATCATACCATATTAACTAAGGCAAATAAATGGAATATTCCAATATTCTATGAAGCCCTTCTATATGCATTTATTAACTTGCTCAACCTACAAAGTTATCAATGGACAGGATCAACTATTTATTAGAATAATTTCACCTTTTTTGCAAACTCCACAATCCTTTTTCCCTTTGGTAGAATAATGAGTTCATGTTCGTGTATGCCACCAAGCTTTATGATTATTATGCCATAAAAAGGAATGGCAATAATTATGGCTAATAAAAGTGATATGGTATTACTTTCAGATAAGGCATAGAAACATAGATATGATAATCCTGCAATTACCCCCATTATACTTGAAGCGGCAAGGGGGATAAGAATATTACTCTTAATATTCAATCTGTATCGTAGGTTTTTCCATATGGAAAGTCCATTCAGAACACACATAAGCAATGAATATATAATTGCTGCGGTAGTAAGAGCATGTATATTCCAATCGGTAAATAGTAAAATCACGACAAGCAACGCTGTTTGAGCGGTTAAGGCAATCAGGGCATTAATCACCGGGAGCTTTGCCATGTTAATTCCTTGGAGAACGGCATTGGTAACTGTTGACAGGGAGAAAAAAACAACGGTAATGCTAAGATAGAAGAGTATTTCGGATGCTTGTATTAAAGTATCCTTTTGTGGAAATAGGATTTGTACGATGGGTCTCGAGAGAACGGCCAGCCCAACAGCCGATGGGATAGATATTAGCATGGTAGTTCTAAGAGCCATATCAATTTTATGATTCGTATCTTCCATATTTCCAAGGGAATAGGTTCCTGAAATACTTGGTAGCATGGAAACAGATATGGCAGATGCAAGAGCGATTGGAATGTTGGCAATGACAACCGCTTCTCCTGCAAAAATACCATATTGTGATGCAACCATCTGCTCTTGATAATCCTTTATATAGATTAGTATTTTTGTATAAATTGTTTGATTTAAAGCTGTATTTAAATTATAAATAAACGTGCTTAAAATAATGGGGGTAATGCTAATAAAAATCCTTCTTAACACTTCCGGGTATGGCTCCGTCTGATTACCCAGATCCCGATGATACCGCTTTTGGATGAAGCCCTTATTTAATAAATATATTATCAACATAAATAAAAGTGCAATCAGTACACCTGCTCCAGTCCCGATTGCACTTCCAATTGCACCGGATATTGCTTGAGTGGTAGGATCGGATTGATTCACTGCAAGGATAAAAAGATATGCAGCTAATATACTGACCACGGCATTGAATATTTGCTCAATTATCTGAGATACCGAAGTCTGAAGCATGGTGCTATGTGCTTGGAAATATCCTCTGAAAACACCTAAAAGACCGGATAGGAGAATAGTTGGAGTAAAAACCTTAAGAACAATAACGGAGTTTTTTTCTACTAGCCAATCTGCGCAGATAAAGGTAAAAAGACTAGCTAATCCACCTACTGCAAGAACATAGATAATTGCACAATGGAATAGTCTTTGAGCATTTTTGTATTCTTTGAGTACTAACTTTATAGCCATTTCTTTAGATAGTGCAGATGGGATACTGTAAGAGGACACAAGAAGAATTATGGCGTAGATATTATAGGCAATACTATAATAACCCAGACCTTCAGTGCCAAGGAGTTCGGTTAGTGGACGTCTGTATAAAACCCCAATTATTCTACAGATAATGCCTGCTATGGCCAAAATACCTGCTTGCTTTATGAGACTATTTCTTCTAAGCTTTTTTGACATGGTTAGTAACCTACTCTCGTGTTAACCATTGATATAATAAAAAGGATAATTTCATGCCTTAATAAAAAATCATTAATCAATTCTCTATATAGTATTGCCTCAAGGATAGTTTTATAGATTTGAAGATCAAAGGTACCTATTAAATTGCAAAAAAGTCATCACTGCTATTCTTATTCCATATATACTCTATATGCGTTGCTATATCTATCGCTTTTTGTTCGCTAAAACGATCCCTAATAAATCCTAATGCCATATCAATTCCCGCTGAAACACCGGATGATGTATAATACTTTCCATCGACTACCCATCTCGCATTTTTTATCCAATTGACATCAGGATTAATAGATGTCACCCAGTCAAATGCCTTTTTGTTAGAAGTAGCCTTTTTGTTATTTAAGAGTCCAGTCATTGCTATTAATGCTGATCCGGTGCAAACCGACAAGCAATAAGTTGATACTTCTGCTGTATCTTTTAGTACCTGGATAAAAGACTTATCATTTACTAAAGTTCTAGTTCCTTTCCCTCCTGGAATTACTAATATTCCTTCTTTTGAAGCGCTTTCAATTTTCTCAGTGAGGATTGAAGTACCCTGAGCACTCACTATAACTCCGCCATTGAATGAATAATATTTTAATTTATAATCATCTATTTTACCTAATATCTCAACTGGGCCAAAGGCATCTAAAGTTTCAAAATCTTCAAACAACAATATATTTACGTTCATAACATACTCCCCTATGTTAAATTTTCTTGATTATAACATCCAAGATTTGTAATTTCAAGATGGTAATGATAAAAGTAAATTTCTACAACAATTAAGAAACGGAAACGGTAAGAATGAGAAGCTTTGCGTGGTAGCCTCGAATGAAAGACAGAAGCGAATTGGATTTTAGATATGTATAATCTAGAATGTACAATAGAAGAAACAGAGGAATTTAGGAACATAGCTTGCTTTCATCATGTTATACTTAAGCATAATCGATGAAGTTTCAATAAGAAGACTAGATATTTTTTATGGTTTTTAGTATGGATAAATTGATTTTGTTGATAGATGTTAAATTCTATAATGAAATATCTGATGAATTACTGAAATTTGACGTTCTTATTCTAAGGCGAAATAGGAGATGGAAAGAGACTCCTACGAAGTTCCCGGTGTCATAAGTGGTGTAGGGAAAATTAACATGGAAACACGAGACGGAATTCGAGGGCTGTTCGCAGACCTTCATCCTCGATGCCCTCGTAACGTCTTTGCCCCGTGGAATTTCATAATTACTCGTCAAATCCGTCGGATGAACTGGAAAATTTAATCTCTGTCCAGTCTAAATTTTTAATATAGGTTTGAACCATATCACAATTCATGTTAGGATGTATGGTTTCTTCATGGGATATGGTAATTACAGACATAGCAATTGAGTACTTTAACATATCCACAATACTTAGACCGTTCATATAACCATAACCTAAACCAGCAACACAGGAATCCCCTGCCCCTGTAACATTAACCACCGATACGTGATTTGCTTTAATAATTCCTTCTTCTTGGCCATTGTTATAGTAGATTCCCTCTGCATCTAAGCTGATAAATACCTGTTTGACGCCTTGATCCAATAAGCATTTACCTGCTTTTCTTACATCCTGTGTATTTTCTATTTTAAATCCGCATAAGGCTTCTGCTTCATGTCGGTTTGGTTTAATGGTGTAAAAGTATTTGATTAAATACGATATTTTTTGAACTCTTGCACTGGATACCGGATCTAAAATAAATTTGGTTTTACCTTGATACTTAGTTAAAATATATTCCATAATTCTGGGGTTGTCAGCTCCTAAAACCATATATTCGGAATTTGTAATGATATCTTCCTTAGAATCGATAAACTCTTCTGATATTTTATCTGTAATACTCAAATCAACAATGGCTGATACCATTTCGCCATATTCATTCATTATTGCCATATAAGTTGGTGTTGATTCTCCGTAAACAATAAGGGAATCCTTAATATCAATTCCAAGTGCTTCTGCATGTTGTAAGATACATCTTCCTTTATCATCATCTCCAACTATGGATATAAATTTGAGATTGGTCCCCACTCTGGCCATATTTTCTGCAATATTTCTACAAACTCCACCGTAGGAAACCCTAACCTTTCCTGGATTTGAATCGCGGCACTTGTAGTTATTAGATGCAAATCCAAAGATATCATAGATTGATACGCCAAAGACGAGTATATATGGTTTGTTTTCATTCATCATGACTTTTTATCTCTCCTAGTTCTTCTTATAAGTCTCTTTTTACTGTCCCCAAATTCCCTATACAAGCTATAACTATATCGTATTTTGTCATATAATACAATATTGATAATCCTGCAAATTTTTTAAGAGAATGACCCTGCATCCATGAACTTATGGTACTAACACAATTCAATATCAGAAAAATCAAATCAAAGTCTTTGTGAGCAATCTAAAAGTATATAAAACTAAAGAAATAAGATTCTAACTTATATGTGTGAAAATTACAGAAATGGTGCTAGGGCTTTCGAGCGTTGTCAGTAATCAATTATGATTATAGGTTCTATTCAAATCGATTTACTAGGGAGTAATATCTTATGGATAGTGTGGCAGCTCATTAGGAAGCAATTCTGTTGAATTTTATGGAGAAGTATATTATAATAACTTAAAATAATGAACGAGTTTACTAAACAGGGTTACAATAAGTAATACTCATTGACTCCAAACTTAGGTAATTATGTAAAAACCGGTAGATTGCTCAAGTTTTAATAGAGGGAGTAGTGGAGTATTTTCTAAATAAGCAAGAATTTCAGAGTATGAAATGGAGGAACTGAAATGAGCAAAAGCAAAACATTTCAACAGATCATCATTATATTACTGTTTATCCTTATGACTGTGGGGACAACTACTGTTCTAGTGCGGGCGGAAACGAGCGAACTCCCTATTGATGAAAGCAGTGATATTGCTACTTATGAGGAACTAGCGGTGGATAATGTAACACAAAGTGTATCAATTGGCGCATCCGAAGCTGATATGGAGCAGCCGGAAACGGTGGATACTAATTATGAGCGGGATGAGGTACGGGATTTTGGAGATGACTTGTTGGAATCGGAAGAAGATAGTAATGAGCCGGCAACTGAAATGGAAAAGATAGCAGCGCATAGTATATACAAAGCGATTACCAATTGGGATACCTTACAGGACGAAATTGATAGGTCATTAGACGGTGACGTGATTGATCTGTCAGGACTTTCTACACCGAAAGATGGTAAGGCTTATACCTTTATAGTGGGTAAGGATAAAACCCTCACCTTCAAGGGGAATGGCACTCGAATAGGAAATCTTGCTTTTGTGTTCCAGGGTAATAATACAATCACCATTGAAAACTTGAATATTAATTCGGCCAACAATCATATGGATAACAGTAAAATTGGTTACTCACCACTGCACTTTACCGGAACAGATAATATCCTTATATTGAAGGGCACTAACACCGTCATTAGTGGACAAACCACCCATGTATCCAGTTATGGTGCAGGGATAGGCGTTCCTTTCGGAGCGGAGATTACCATCAGCAACGAATCGGACGGCGTTATTTATGTTAAAAGCGGTTTGGGCGGAGCCGGAATAGGAGGCGGCTATGCGAGTGCGGGTGGTGAAATAACCATTGCAGGCGGTACAATAACGACAAGCGGCGGTAATGAGGTACCTTTTTGGGGGGGAGCAGGAGTAGGTGGTGGTACCTTGGGCGCAGGTGGCAATATAACCATTACAGGCGGTAAGGTAACATCGAAAGGTGGAACTGGAGGAGCAGGAATAGGTGGTGGAATTGATGCTGCAGGTGGCAATATAACCATTACAGGCGGTACGGTATATTCAACAGGTGGTACCCTTGGTGCAGGTATAGGTGGTGGCGGTAATGGCGCAGGTGGTAATATTATTATTGCCGGAGGTAGTGTAGGTGCATTTGGTCAAGATGGCAGTAATTCCATCGGAGCAGGAATGGATGGCACAGGCGGCACGTTAAAGAATAGCAATGGTGATGACATCTATCTGAATACGCTTACGATTCCCGGCAAGGTAAATACCGCTATTACGGCAGGCAGCATCAATGGCGTGGCTTGCACAAATGGTATGCCCACTGCTGGTGCTTATGGTATCAAGGATGTGACAACCGATGCAAGCGGAAAGGTGTATTTCTATTTGCCTATTTCCGGGAATAGCGGTAGCACCAAAGAGATTATCAGACTAACTGCTGGTCCTACTACCGGATATATTTTATATGCTCGGAGTAGCCGGGTGGTGGAAAAGACACTTAGTCTCTTAGACAGCTTTCCAAAAGATTGGGACGAGGTGCAATTCTATGTCAACTTTTCTTCACTTGATACAATCAATTTGTCGGAATTATCTACACCGGGAGACGGTGTGGTCTATACCTTTCACGTGAATAGAGGCAGAACCTTTACACTCAAGAGCAATGGTAAGCAAATTGAAAATGTTGCATTTGTGTTTGAGGGTAATAATACCATCACAATTGAGGATTTGAATCTTAAATCAGCAGATAATCATGTAGACACCAGCGATAGCAGTAAAAAAGGCTTCTCACCGCTCTATTTTACAGGAAAGGGTAACTTTTTATTTTTGAAGGGAACCAATACAGTCATTAACGGACAAACCACCCTCAATAGATATTATGGTGCAGGCCTAGGTAATTCGTTAGAAGCGGAGCTTACCGTTAACACTGTAGATGGCGACACTGTGGCCACCCTTAACGCTGTCGGTGGATATATGGGTGCTGGTATCGGCAACGCCGACTTCGTAAGTAGTAAAGATATCATTAATATATTTGGTGGAAGGGTGAATGCAACCGGCGGGACTTCTGCTCCGGGTATCGGTGGCAACATAATCAATATATCGAGTGGAACAGTAAATGCATTTGGCGACTCAGCTTACTCGGGCATCGGCCCGGGTTATGGCGGATACAGGACAACAGTCAATATATCGGGTGGAACTGTGACTGCAACTGGTGGGGCAAGAGCAGCGGGAATTGGGGATGGATACCATAGTGCTTATAGCAAAGTTCGTATATCTGGTGGAACAGTGACCGCAACGGGTGGAGAAAATAGTGTTGGCATCGGTGGCTACGGAACGGAAGTTAGTATATACGGTGGTATGGTGACCGCAACAGGTGGTAGTGGATCCTGGGAGGCCGGTGGTGCAGGCATTGGATATGATGGAGGCAGTGGAAGAGTCAGTATATCTGGTGGAACGGTGAACGCAATCGGCGGGATAGGAGACAAAGACC
>JAEYXC010000215.1 GCA_023428655.1 Bacillota bacterium
ATATAAAGAATAATTATAAAAGGTAGAGATTATAATCATGGAATATAAGTTTACCAAAAATGATAATTTTGAAGATTATGCCAGTGGAAGAGTCCTGTATCATATGGGTGGGGAACCCACCTTTCCGGTACGGCTGACATTAGAAATATATGAGCGCTGCCTGAATTATTCGAATAAGAAAACGGATATCATATTATATGACTGTTGCTGTGGCGGAGCCTATATGCTTACCATTCTTGGCCTATTAAAAAACAACTCCATATCCAAGCTTTATGGAAGCGATATCAATGAGAAAAGTCTTAGGTTAGCAGAGGATAATCTAGGGCTATTAACAGAGTCCGGAATTAATCAACGAAAAAGCGAATTAATAGATCTATATCAAAGATATAGTAAATCATCCCACAGGGAAGCATTGGAAAGCTTAGAACGTATTAAAAACTTATTAAACAAGGATATTACCACCGGTGTATTCCTTCAAAATGTCTTTGAGCTGAAGGGCCTACCCTTCCTACCTGATATTATCATAACAGACGTTCCCTATGGAAATCTCGTTGATTGGACGGCAGGACTGGATGATATAAATCTAATGATGAAATCGATTGCCGGGATATGTGGCCCGGAAACAATTCTATGTATTTGTATGGACAAGAAGCAGAAGCTACAGACCGATTTATTTCAAAGACTTGAGAAGCAGATGATTGGTAAGCGGAAGTTTGAGATCCTTAAGAAAGCATCGATATAGAACAGGACGTAGAAGATTAGATTATTAAACAATAGCATTCCAACAAGCATTATCTATGGTAATGACAATCACAAAGGTAGCGATAATCCTTCCCTAGGGAAGAGATATTCCGATTATGTGGAGGTTCTATGGATCGAATCATTAGAAATTCAGCTAAGGCATTGATTATCAAGGACGGAAGGATGCTTGCAATTAGGCTTAGGAGTAATAATGAAGAGTGGTATATTATGCCCGGTGGTGGCCAGGATGCAGGAGAGGCCCTTCCTACAACAGTATCCAGGGAGGTTGCAGAAGAGCTTGGTATCGATGTTAAAGTAAATGAATTAGTATTTGTAATTGAGGGGTTACATGCAGAAATATTTCATAGAGTGGATTTGGTATTTCTTTGTGATTACATAGGGGAAATCAAAAACGCTGTGATACATGGTGATGCAAATCAAGTGGGATATGAATGGCTCGATATAAAAACTCTTAATCATTCACCACTTTATCCTTCAAAATTACGAAGACAAATTATGAATTTGTATGAAGGGAAAGAATACAAGGTTTATTTAGGAAATGAAGAAATTGGAGACCCTGAGGTGGTTGATTAATCGTCCTTTGGGACATATGGTTACAATCAATTATTCTAAAATATAAATATAATAAGATATCATAATTAGTCCATTATAATGAATTTCTCAGTTCTTCAACTGTTTAATGAAATGTAATACTGTGGTATGATATTGATATATCTGTCACAATTTGAAGTGATTGCATACTATCTAAGAATATTAGGTTGGGGGTATCTTAATGAAAATGCCTAAATTATTATCTTTGTTATTGGGAATGGTACTGATTATAACATTATCTGGTTGTGAAAGCACACAGAGCGAGTTGTCAGAAGTAACACTTCCTACCAATAGTGAAGAGAAACAAATTATCTTACCTACAAACACGGTAGAAGATGCTTCTGTTAATGACGGATTTCTGGCATATGTTGAAAAATATAAGCTTTCCGGCCTTATACCCGAAAGCTGTACAATGACAACAGAGCAACAGGAGGATTTTGTTAAATATTTTCAACAATTTGATGAAGTCACAAAAGGTTACATCATATTACTTTTACAGGGGATTGCTGACAATACAATAACATTAGACGATGGCACGAATGACCATCAACACGGAGTTTATCTTATGAGTTGTCAGTACAGCTTATATGATATGAATCAGGATGAAATACCCGAATTCATATTGAGGACAGGTAACTGTGAGGCTGCTTATAAGTATACGGTCTATACAAT
This sequence comes from Bacillota bacterium, assembly GCA_023428655.1. Classification (GTDB taxonomy): domain Bacteria; phylum Bacillota; class Clostridia; order Lachnospirales; family Lachnospiraceae; genus Mobilitalea. Next base: position 2,026 of record JAEYXC010000215.1, read on the forward strand.
CATCGAGGATAAGCTGATTAATTGCGGGGAACTTAGCGGTAGTCATTCCAGTCTGTATTTCTCAGAAGGAACTGGTAAATTTGTACGCTATGAGGGCCAAATGGGGGTATATCATATTGATGTATCAACATTGGAAGGAACAAAACTTAATACGAAAAAAATTGCAGACGGTGTACTTAACTATGAGAAAAATGAAGACTATCCTAAGTTGGATAAATACAACTATGGAGACTTTGATCAATCAATGATATTTAGTAATATACCGACCCTTTTTCTTGCTCCAGCAGGTTGATAAAAATATAAGCAAACATATAACATTATAACTGTATTTTTAAGAATAAATTGATGTCCCTCGTCAGCAGTTCAATTTACTTCGTATTTGCTCCATATATAACTATTCGCAAAACACATGTTTAACGAAATGTTCACAGTGTTTTGCGTTTTTTTATGCTTATTTAGGGGTTACTACTTATATAAGCATTGAAAATAATCACCTAAAACAATATTATGTTAAAGCCAAAATTGGCAGAAAGGATGAATTATTATGCAAGGAAAAATGAGATTTGAATTTTTAGGTGTAAATACTTTTCAAGGAAAAAAGGATCCTACGAAAACCTATTACTCCGCAAATCTATTGCAAGGGTCCGAAGTTACAAAGGTATTTTTGAGTGATGGTCAGGAACAGTTATTCTCCGGTTTGAATAAGATGGACGAAATCGAATGTGATCTTGACATTAAAATCGGTCAGAAAACCTATGTATCCATATTATCGGTTATTCCCCTTGAAAACGGTCAGCCTATTACAAATGGTAAAAAGGCAACCGCATAAATCGATGTCAAGAAAAATCGGACAGGCTCCGGCAGATCCGGCCGGAATGTTTATCCGGCTGTTACTGACGGAGGCCTGCATTTACTATTTTTCTTGACATCGTAGAAAAGATTACAATTAGATTTGGATGGTTGCATCATTCTTCTGCAACCATCCTTAATTACTAGTACTCTCTTCTATTCCAATCATTTACATTGTTTAGGTTGAAAGGCTTAAAGCCTTTACATAACAAAACAAAAAATAAGGAGGTAATACGATGAAGTTAGTAAAAGACATGAGAGGACATTTACACTTGAAATCCAAAAGTACAAAGGTATCTGCATTCTTAGCGGTTGCAATGGTTATGACTATGAGCCTTTGTAGCATCGCTTTGGCAACTCCAGCAACAACTGATTTCAGTTCAATTCAGGCTGCATTATCCACTGAATTTACTGTAGCTGAGATTTCCGCTCTGATCGCTTCGGTAATAGGGGCAACGGTTGGCTTTGCTCTTCTATGGTTCGGAGCAAGGAAGCTTGTACGTGCTATCATTTCTGCTTTTAAGACTGGCAAAATAAAGTTTTAATAAGCAGGAGCCTCTAGAACTCACCAAGGTTCTAGAGGCTTTTTTGATGAAAGGAGTATTTCCATGGGAATGATTTATGATTGCGGAAAGGAAAACTTGAAATTAAGTAATATTAAGGATTTCTTACGATACAAGTTTTCATTTCGTAAAGAACATCCAGATTATTTTGATGCAGATGGTTTATTATG
>JAEYXC010000230.1 GCA_023428655.1 Bacillota bacterium
TATTAGCAATCATTTTTGCAATTTCTATGAGCTTTACCAGTATATTTGCCGGAACAGCATTTGCGGCTACGGACTACTGGCAGAACTGGACCGATGGTGGCGGTACGGTCAGAGCGACGAACGGATCCGGAGGTAATTTCAGTGTTAGCTGGACAAACTGCGGTAACTTCGTGGTAGGAAAAGGCTGGAACTACGGAAGTGCATCCAGAGTGTGCAACTACAATGCAGGTATATTTGCTCCCTCCGGGAATGGTTATTTGACGTTTTATGGATGGACAAGAAATGCACTGATCGAATATTATGTTGTTGACAGCTGGGGCACATACAGACCCACCGGTACATATAAGGGTTCCGTAAGCAGTGATGGTGGAACCTATGATATTTATACTACCATGCGATACAATGCACCTTCCATTGATGGAACACAAACCTTCCAGCAATTCTGGAGTGTTCGTCAATCCAAGAGAGGTACGGGAAGTAATGTTCAGATCAACTTTGCTAATCATGTCAATGCATGGAGAAGTAAGGGAATGAATCTCGGTAATAACTGGGCTTATCAGGTGTTGGCTGTTGAGGGATATCAAAGCAGCGGAAATGCTAATGTAACCGTTTGGTAATAATTACAGCGAACCTCAGGCACCGATGGTCTGCCTGACCGTTAAAGCCTTATAAGATCCGATATCGCTTAGGCCATCCGGCCGCAGATATCGGATGAGAATTCTTGCCTACATACTATTTGAATAGGCGCTTTCAAATAGTGTAAGGGGTTAAGGGGGAGCGATATCGATGAAAAAATTACTTTTAATTCTCTTCGTGTTACTCGCAATATTTACCGGAGGCTGTGCTAAGAAGATCCCCGAGGACTTCCTATTGGTAAAGGGTGGTGCCTTTGTGAACACAAAGTCCAACCTTTATGGGAAAGGATTGACCATATCGGATTTTTATATCAGTAAGTATGAAGTTACCCAAAAAGAATGGGCTGAGATAATGGATAATAACCCATCCGAATTCATAGGGGATGATTTGCCGGTGGAAATGGTTAGCTGGTATGATTGTATTGAGTATTGCAACAAACGCAGCATCAAGGAAGGCTTAACACCGTATTACAATATAGACAAGGAGTTGAAGGACCCAAACAATCATAATACGAACGATGATATGAAATGGACAGTTACAATAAATCAGAATGCCAAGGGCTATCGTTTGCCGACAGAAGCAGAGTGGGAATATGCGGCAGGTGGAGGTCAAAAGAGCAAGAGCTATGATTACAGCGGAAGTGATAAGGTCGATGAGGTAGCATGGTATTGGAAAAACTCCGGTGATGAGTACTTGGACGGAGAATGGTTCTGGCAGACAATTGAGGCTAATCATAATAAAACAAAGGCAATCGGTTCTAAGCTACCGAATGAACTGGGAATATATGATATGTCAGGTAATGTAAGAGAGTGGTGCTGGGATTGGTTCTCGGAGGTAGTAGGCAGTGAGAGAGGTACGGTGCGTGTCTGGCGAGGAGGAGGTTGGCTCGGTGATGCTAAGGCTTGTGAGACAACCTATCGAGGTTCCTTCGAAGCCAATAGTAAAGGCTTTGATCAGGGATTTCGTCTGTGTCTTAGCAAGTAAAGCGATTATCAATAATACAACGGGTATTAGGAAGAGTAAGAAAAAATATACTTTATAGGAATGAGTTGACGAGCAGACTTCTCATCTTGTATGCTTAATAGAGAACCTTACTGGTTCGAGGATGCATACGGGCAGAGGACTGCTCGTTTGCTATCTTTATAAAAGGAGAAAAATCGATGAATATTGAAAAGCTGAAGAAGTATTTGAATTCTCTGGAGGCAGAGGGGATTCCTTCTGTGGACTGCCAGGTTTATCAGAATCATGAATTAATCTTTCGTCATTTCAACGGGTACGCAGACATTGACCGCAAGAGAAAAATGGAAGGAAATGAGCTTTATCTGATGTTTTCCGCAACTAAGCTAATCACCATGACGGCTGCTTTACAGCTCATTGAGCGAAACCAGCTGGACTTGGAGCAATCGGTTTCGGAGCTATTACCTCAGTATACCGGATTAAAGGTAATACGGGATAATCAGGCAGTACCTGCAAGGAATATTCTGAGAGTAAGACATTTACTTTCCATGCAATCCGGTTTGGATTATGATTTGCAGCGAGCTGGAATTTTACAGGTGTTGGGGGAGAAAGGGCAGCAGGCAACCACACAGGAGTTGGTGAATTCCTTTATCGAGACGCCCTTGTTGTTCGAACCGGGTGAGCATTTCGAGTACAGCTTGAGTCATGATGTTGTTGGTGCAATCATCGAAGTGGTATCCGGAAGGAGTTTGGGGGAGTATTTCAAGGAGAATATATTTGAGCCCTTGGAGATGAGAAATACCTTTTTTGCAAAGCCGATGAATCACAACGAGCGACTTGTAACTCAATATATGTACGATATGGACAAGCATGTATCCAAAGAAATGGAACCCTCCTGCTGTTATCAGCTGTCCGAAGCATATGAGAGCGGAGGTGCCGGACTGATCAGCTGCGTAGAGGATTTTGGCAGATTAGCGGATGCCTTGGCCTGTGGTGGAGTTAGTGCAAAGGGGATTCAAATTTTACAAGGTGCTTCCATTGAATTGATGAAAACGAACATGCTTGGCCAAACTCAGCTTGAGGATTTTGTTAACCGGATGGGACGCGTGGGTTATGGCTATGGTTGCGGAGTTCAAATGCTTATGGAGCCGGAGCTATGCAATGCGAAGGCACCTGCTGGAATCTTTGGATGGGACGGCGCTGCAGGAGCATGTATTATAATGGATCCCATAAACCATATTTCACTTGTATATGCTCAGCATGTGAGAGGCTGCGGTTATGCTTATTCTACGATTCATCCAAGATTAAGAGATTTGTTGTACACAGAATAAATATTACGATCAAGGGGATAAACATACATATTTCACGCAGTAACTAGATCGGTATTCCGGTGTCGGTTGTTGAAAAGGTTATGATATCGCTGAGACTATATCCATCGAAATGAAGTATAAAAAGCCCTTCTGGCTAGATTGAACAAGCCAATCTGCCAGAAGGGCTTTTGTATTCCAAGGATTGATTATCTAAGAAAGGAAGTAGAAATCGTTTATTTGCATGGGATGCTGTTGTAAAGGGTGCTGAACATGGTAGCATGCTCCTGCTCATCGACCATGGCCAGATAGAAGGTATCGATAATAACCT
>JAEYXC010000235.1 GCA_023428655.1 Bacillota bacterium
ACCTATAACATATTTATCGGATGTTTTATGATTTATATTAGAGGTAAATCCGAATTTTCTGAAATAAAATAGCTACAAATTGAGAATAATATCGACGAAAAGATGCTGGAAAGCAAACAAAAAAGCACCTACAATCTCCCTCGCTAATTAAATAGCCGTATCCCAGGGTGATCATAGGTGCATTCCATATTAATTTTACTTCCAGATAAACCAATTCAAAATATAACCGGATATTACTGCCGCCAGAGTAAAGGGCACGCTGATCTTCATAAAGGTCGGCGCACTTACCTCATAGCCCTCCTTGCGAAGAATACCAAGACCCGTGATATTCGCAGAAGCTCCAATAGGGGTGATATTACCGCCTAGGGTTGCACCGATTAATAATCCAAAGAACAGCAAATTCGGTTCAATCCCCAACAATCCGGAGATCTGTGCTGTAACAGGAAGCATCGTTGCAACATAAGGAATATTATCAATAAAGGCTGAGAATAGAACAGAAGCCCAAACAATTAAAGTATAAATCAAAAACACATTATCATTACTCAAACGGACAAAAAGCTGACTGATGTCATTCACCAAACCTACCTCGGTAATACCACCGATTACAACAAACAAACCGGTTAACAGAAGAATGGTGTCATAATCAATGCTCTTAAGAGCTTCCAGTAAAGCAGCTCTGTCCCTAGTCTTAATCATCTTTCTTACCAAGCCGATCAGGAACATACCCACACATATAACACCATTGGTGATACTGGGTTTATTCTCAATAAAGGAGGCACCAATCAAAAGAACCACGATTCCAACTAATAATACCGTAGGAACTTTATCCTCAACAACGGTTCTTTCCATGGTCGCGATGGGCTGTTTTTCTTTACGGAAGAGGTACAACAAAATCAAGGTCGATATCAATGCTCCAGCTTCTACCACCCAGAAGATACCGATCTTTCCGTCCATAAAGAAGAAGTCAAGAAAATTCATGTTCGCATATCCACCAAGTAAAATCGAGGTGGTATCCCCAACTAAGGTGGCGGCACCCTGAAGGTTAGAAGAGATTGCTATCGCGATAACACTTGCAACCGGAGAAATTTTGAGTTTTTTAGCAATAGTAAGCGCAACCGGAGCTATCATTAGTACAGTAGCCACATTATCAACAAATGCGGAAATAATACCTGCAAAGAGCGCCAAGGATATTATGGTCCACTTTACATTCGGCATTCTCTCAATGATATAATCAGCAAGCAGGGATGGCATTTTTGACTCGATGAATAACCCTACTGCCCCCATGGTACCGGCGATCATCAGAATTACATTCCAGTCCACCGTGGTTATGATCTCTCCAACCGGCAGAATACCCAAAATTACAAATAATGCAGCAGCAGCAAGCGCAATATACGCCCTAACCTTAGGAAACGCTAATAATGAGATGTAAGTCAGCGCAAAAATAATGATAGCTATCGTTTTCATTTGTACCTCCAATTATGTAAGAACATATTTTTTCATATAAAGAGCTGAGGCACAAGACCGGAATTAAATATCCTTGTTGAACTTCAGCTCAATGTATATAATTCTATTGTAAACAGGAGACTTGGTAAAGTCAATCATCCTTTATCGGGATTTTATTCCAACTTCTTCTTCAACACAGAGATTGCCTTCTGCAGTTGGTTATCCTTCTCAACGGGAATGATAACCTCCGTTTTCATCTTGTCATCCAGTTCCACCTCAACATCCGGCTTTATTCCGGTTCCGTGGATATTGCGACCGTTAGGAGTATAGTATTTGGAAATGGTAAGCTTCACCGCAGTTCCGTCGTTAAACGGATATACAGATTGCACAATACCCTTTCCAAAGCTGGTAGTACCGACAATTGTTGCCGTCTTATAGTCCTGTAGCGTTCCCGCAAAGATTTCAGAGGCACTGGCACTGTTGCCATTAATTAACACCGCCATGGGTACTGTAACCTTTTTCTTATCCTTCGCGTACTGTTCTTCGCGCTTGCTATTCTTATCCTCCGTATATACAAGCAGTTTCGGAGGAAGGATCCGATCCAATATCGACACTACAGAATCAAGCATACCACCCGGATTATTACGGACATCGACGATTAAAGCCTTCATCTTCTGATTCTCAAGCTCATCCACAGCAGCCCCGAATTGCTCTACGGTAATTTTATCGAATTCCAAAATAGAGATATATCCGATTTTATTGGAAAGCATCTTATACTCAATGGTAGGAACTTCAATCTTCTTTCTCGTAACGATAAATTCCAGTAAATCCGTCTCATCCTCACGCAGGATGCTAATATTTACTTTGGTACCTGACTTTCCTTTCATCCTGCTTACCACTTCGGATAAATCCATTCCCGTTACTTCTTCCCCGTTCACCTTCGCAATAATGTCCCCCGGCTTAATTCCTGCCTTATACGCCGGCCCGTTCACAAAAGGCTTCACAATGGTAATTATGCCAGTTTTGGCATCCTGGCTGACGGAAGCACCTATTCCATAATATACACCGGAGGAGCTTTCCATCAGAGCCTTATATTCATCCTTGGTATAGTAGGTGGAATAAGGATCTCCCAGACTGGCGATGAAGCCTTTATATACGCCGTCAGCAAAATCAACATTATTCACATCCTCCAAATATTTCTCGTCAATCAGCTCATCCATGGCTTCCAGCTTACTTATGATGGTCTGATAATTCTGAATATCAAGACTGCTGACCGATATCTCATCCTTTGCGACCGATGTGTTATTCTCTGCTTTGTCTTCTTCCTTTGCCTCAGTGGTTTCGGTCAAATTATACTCTGTACCATCATCAGAGAATATCAATGCTGCCCCCAGAACAACAACAAGCAGAAGGGCGCTACACAATCCTGTCAGTATTCCGGTAAAAAAGTTCCTTCTCATTTACTCCTCCTTCCGCCACCGATCGATGGCATGATCAAGGTAAAAACAAGGGCTGGTGCAAAATAGACTATCTAAGCTTCATCCTTCTGCAACAGACCCTATTCTTTTCTTAATGCATTTTATCCAACGGATAAATTCGATTAATAATCTAACTGCTCCATGTACTTCATATACTTGACAACCATTAGTGCAATCTTAAAGGTGATTGCATCTTCGAATACACGAAGATCCAGGTTGGTACTCTTTTGCAGCTTATCCAAGCGATATACAAGTGTATTACGATGGATGTATAATTGTCTGGAAGTCTCTGATACATTTAAGCTGTTCTCAAAGAACTTATTAATTGTAGTAAGTGTCTCTTCGTCAAAATCATCCGGAGATTTATTTTCAAAAATCTCCTTAATGAACATCTTGCATAACGGCATCGGTAATTGATAAATCAGACGTCCGATACCCAAATTGTTGTAAGCAACTACATTTTTACCACTGTAGAAGATCTTACCAACATCAAGAGCCATCTTAGCCTCCTTGTAGGATCTGGATACATCCTTTATCTCATTTACGATGGTACCATAGGCTACATGAACCTTTGTCATCGCCTCAGTATTCAGCATATCCAGTATCACTTTTGCCGTCTTATTCAGATCCTCATAACTCTCCGTCGGCTTTACTTCCTTAACCAGAATTATGTTCTTCTCGTCCACAGCTGTTATGAAATCCTTCGTCTTACCGGAGAATAAGCTGCGAACTGTCTCAAGTGCATTCGCATCCTTTTCATTCTTAGTCTCAATAATGTAAACCACACGTCTTGCCTCGGTATCAATATGAAGCTTCTTGGCACGGTTATAAATATCAACCAACAGGAGGTTATCAAGAAGTAAATTCTTGATGAAATTATCCTTGTCATATCTCTCTTTATATGCAACCAAAAGATTCTGTATCTGGAAGGAAGCAATTTTTCCTATCATAAATACATCCTCAGAGTCACCCTTTGCCAGAATCACATACTCCAACTGATGCTCATCAAAAACCTTAAAAAACTGATACCCCTGTATCGCCTGGCTATCCGCCGGAGAAGCAACAAATGCCATAACCGCACTCTCATATTGCTCTGCATTCTCTATTGTTGTGGCCAGTACCTTCCCCTCCGTATCCAATACACATATATCGATACGTGTGATTCCTTTTAATCCGTCGATGGTGCTTTGAAGAATTTGATTGGAAATCATGTTTTCACTCCTTACTATTATATTTCTATTTTTCTTTAAAATTCATGTATACGAAAGATATTTTAACACCGTTTTCGTCAGAAGTAAACTAATTTTATAAAATATATACAAATATTTTCGTATAATTCTATCAAATTTCTATTACAGCAAAATAGTTTACTCACAATACTATTGCTTCCCGCCCTCTAAAACCACCACCTATTGCGTTCGTTCCATCTGACGGGAAGCCTTCCCAACTTCACTTACCATTCAGTCAATACTCCTTAGAAGGGTTAGCGTGCGCCCATGACTCGCAAACAAAAAGGGGAACACTTACGTGTCCCCCCTATTATCTTTATATTAGTTTGTGATAACCTGCTCTGTCTCTTTATCAAATACATGCATCTTGGACATATCAAAGGCAATCTTTAAGGTGTCATCCGGTCTAGCTGTGGTACGAGGATTAACACGTGCAGTGATTTCTAAGTTCTCATCCACTGTGAAGTATAAGAATACTTCCGCACCTAATAACTCGTATACTCTTACAGTAGCTTCAATTACACTATCCGGAGAGCTATTGATGAACATCTCTTCATCATGGATGTCCTCAGGACGGATACCAACAACAACTGCCTTACCGTCATAACCGCCATCCACAAGCTTCTTCGCTTTATTCTCAGGAAGCTTTAAGGAATTGCTTCCGAAATTAACAAATACATCGCTGCCCTTCTTCTGAACAGTTGCTTCAATCATGTTCATTTGAGGTGAACCCATGAAGCCAGCTACGAATAAGTTCTTCGGTCTATCATATAAATTCTGAGGAGTATCAACCTGCTGAACCAAGCCATCCTTCATAACTACGATTCTGGTACCCAGTGTCATAGCCTCTGTCTGATCATGTGTTACATAGATGATTGTTGTCTGTAATCT
>JAEYXC010000252.1 GCA_023428655.1 Bacillota bacterium
TTTGTAGAAAATAATCCCTACAAAGAACTAACACTCAAAGCGGAAGAGCTGATTAAACGTCTCGAACAAAAGGAAGCTTCAACGGAAGAATTAATGTCCTCGGAAGAGGCCGCACGGATCATTAACACCGCTTACAATACGCTCTCCGATTTGAATACAAAAAAACGGGAATTGAAAGCACAAAGGCACGAGTTCAACGAACTCTTAATACAGATTGAGCATTTCCGTCACTTGGATTATGACATTCATCAGATTATGGATCTGAAATTTATTAAGTTTCGCTTCGGAAAGGTCCCCCATGAATTTTATACAAGATTCTCTAAGTATGTATATGATAATCTGACCACCGTATTTTATGAATGCGAGCGGGACCGGGAATATGTGTGGGGTATCTATTTCGTACCAGCGAATGAAGCAGTCAAAATTGATGCAATCTATGCTTCTCTTCACTTTGAACGGGTGAAGCTGCCGGATGCCTATGAAGGAACCCCAGAGGAATCCTTTAATTCCATCATAGCCAAAATTAATGAAATCAATATTGAATTAAATGCGGTCTATGCCGAGATTAAGAAGCGGCTGGATAATATAGCGGATGAGCTTAGATTAGCCAGCCACACGATTAACGTGTTATCTCAGAACTTTGATGTACGTAAAATGGCTGCCTGTACCAGAGACAAGGGCAAGAATGATGTATTCTACATTCTTTGCGGGTGGATTACAGAAAAGGATTCTGTTGCTTTACTTAAGGAGGCGGAGGAGGATAATCTGGTCTACTGTGTCTGTGATGACGGACAGATTGATAAGGATAAAAAGCCACCGACAAAGCTCAAAAATCTGTGGTTTTTCAAGCCCTTTGAGATGTTCATTAAGATGTATGGCTTACCGGCATATAATGAGATCGATCCAACCTCCTTTGTTGCCATTACCTATTCCATCATTTTTGGTATCATGTTCGGTGATGTCGGTCAGGGAATTTGTCTGGTTATCGGTGGCCTTCTGATTTATAAGCTGAAGAAGATGAATCTCGCTGCAATTATCGCTCTTGCCGGTGTCTTCTCTACGATCTTCGGCTTCGTGTATGGCAGTGTGTTTGGCTTCGAACATTGGCTTACCCCTCTTTGGATGTCTCCGAGAGAAAATGTAATGACAGTACTAATTACCGCCGTGGGCTTTGGTGTATTTCTAATTATTATCGCCATGCTGATTAATATTATTAACGGAATTAAAGCAAGGGATTGGGGGCGTGTGCTTTTTGATACCAACGGCGTAGCGGGCCTCATCTTCTACGGAATGTTAATCGCCTGTGTCATTTTAATTTTCACCGGACACCCATTACCTGCTGCTATCTTTTTTATCATTTTCTTTATCCTGCCTTTACTGCTCATCTTCTTTCGAGAGCCATTGACTCACTTAATCGAGAAGAGATCACATATTTTTCCCGAGCACAAGGTTATGTTTTTTGTAGAGTCCACCTTTGAACTTTTTGAGGTACTCCTCAGTTATCTTACCAATACCATCTCCTTCCTGCGTATCGGTGCCTTTGCATTGAGTCATGCTGCCATGATGGGCGTGGTTATGCTACTGGCCGGAGCTGAGACCAATGATCCAAGCATTATCACATTAATCCTTGGTAACATAATTGTTGCGGCAATGGAAGGTTTGGTAGTAGGAATTCAGGTACTCCGACTGGAGTATTATGAGATGTTCAGTCGATTTTATAAGGGTACCGGTAAAGAATTTAAGCCCTATAAGGGGAAGAAATAAAAATACGCATTACGAATTTCATTAAATATTTTCTAACAAATAAGGAGGATTTCTATCATGGCATTAAAAATTACAATTGTTCTCGCATTAATTTTAAGTATTATTGTACCCTTTGGTGCATTTCTGGCCAGCAAAAGAAGTAAAGGCGGGCTTAAAGCCACTCTCGCCTTCAATGTATTCATGTTCTTCGGTGTTTTGGTTATCGCAAATATAATGATGTTCTCCGGCTACGCCTATGCTGCTGAGGAAACCGCTGCTACAGTAGGCACCGATGGATGGAGATACATCGCTGCTGCTCTCTCCACCGGCTTGTCCTGTATCGGTGGTGGTATTGCTGTTGCTTCCGCTGCTTCTGCAGCCTTAGGTGCAATCAGTGAGGATTCCTCCATCATGGGTAAATCCTTAATCTTCGTAGCTCTGGCAGAAGGTATTGCACTTTATGGACTGATTGTATCCTTTACCATTCTGGGCTAATCAAACATAATATAATGGAGGAAACAATATGCGTATGTATCTTATCAGCGATAATATTGATACTTATACCGGCATGAAGCTTGCCGGCGTAAGCGGTGTTGTAGTTCATACAAAGCCGGAGTTAAAGCTTGAACTAGATAAAGTGCTTGCAGATAAGACAATAGGCATTATCTTGATTACGGAAAAGCTTAGTAATGAATTTCCCGAAATCATTAATGATGTAAAGCTGAACCGAAGAATTCCCTTGATTGTGGAGATTCCCGATCGACACGGAACCGGACGGAAACCCGACTTTATTACCTCCTATGTTAACGAGGCAATTGGCTTGAAATTATAAGGTAAGTGCCTTTTAGGGGCATATGCTATTTTTATTGGAATGGAGGATTTTATGACTCTTGACGAAAAACTGGACCATTTTTATTCTTCGGTAATCGAAAGTGCTACAAAGCAGAATATAGAAATTGTAGAAGAATATAAGAAAACGCTACAAAAGAATTATGATGAGCGCAAGGAACTTGCTCTGCGTAAGGCAGATGCAAATTACCGAATGGCCTCCGATAATATTATTCGCGAACGAAATCGCAAGCTATCCGCGGAAGCGATGGAAATCAGACGAAAGGT
>JAEYXC010000258.1 GCA_023428655.1 Bacillota bacterium
ATACATTATATAGGAAGTTGTGGAGCATTTTTGTCCCTTCCTGGGTGTGTACTACCTCAGGGTGGAACTGAACTCCGTATAGGTTACGTGAGGAATCTTCTATTGCAGCGATAGGACAGGAATCCGACTGAGCGATGACCTGGAAGTCAGTAGCAGGCTGTTCAATATAATCGGTATGACTCATCCAACAGATCGTATGATCAGAGATGTTCTGGAATAATTTTGAGGTGGTTGAAACATTAATCTCTGTACGGCCATATTCACGTACGGGTGCTTTTGATACCTTACCGCCGAGCAGATGTGTCATCAACTGGCAGCCATAGCATATGCCAAGAACAGGTATGCCCAGAGAAAAAATACCCTGATCGCAGGAGGGAGCATCCGGCGCGTAAACACTGGCTGGTCCTCCGGTAAAAATAATGCCCTTTGGTGCAATCTCTTTAATGCGCTCAAGGCTGGTAGTATAAGGAAGAACCTCACAATATACATTACATTCTCTAACTCTTCTGGCTATTAGCTGATTGTATTGGCCGCCGAAATCAAGTACAATAACTATTTCTTTATCCACTTTTTACCTCCTATAAATCCATTTCATACGCACTAGTTATTACTTATTAAAAATGTAGCTTCATAATACAACATTTTTAATAAATATGCTAGACTAAATAATATTTTTGGTTGATATGAATAACATAGACTTTCTAATTCTCTTTTTATTAATTGTTTTGCACTTAACTAGGGGTAGTATTTCGGAAAATGGTTGCTATTAAAGGAATAAACACGGATTTAGTAATAAAGGACTAGAAGCCAGAGGAATTACCTATTTACAAAAATACAACATGATGGTATCATTTATTTATTATTACAATATATGGTATATTATATCGAAATATATTTATATAGGGGGTAATTGGATGAATGAAAAGAAGGCACATGAAATATTCGAGTGTGTCCCAGAAGTTGATTTTAATGTGGGATGTCGATACTTTCTTGGTAATCTCCAAAATTATTCCCGAGCACTCTTATCCATCCTAAAAAGCATTAAATCAAAGTTACCCATCATGAATCAGATGCTTCAGACAGGTGAGCTGGAAGGACTCAGATCAATCACACGGACCTTGCAGAAGATGCTGAATAATATCGGCGCTTCTGGATTAGCGGATCTATCCTATCAGTTGGAGATAGCATTATTGAATGATGAGTTAGGTGTGAGATCTGAGCTTTTGATCGATTACATTGAGCAGTTGAGCGCGTTTTCAGAGAATCTTGAGCTGCTGTTCAAGAACAAAGATTGGAAGAACACATCAGAATCGAAAGAGGATACGACCTCCTACTTTCATTATGATTTTACAAAAACGAAGGAATGTATTAAGAGAAGCTCCGATCTGCTTGAACGGAAAATCATGTGATTTATGATAAGTAATATCTAATACCTTGCTTATCGATTAAGCAGATAATCGTATGGTTTTACATTGCATTTTATGATATTGTAAATTAATCTTGCGATATACTAGTTTAATTTACATTACTCCTACATGGCCTTATCTTCGCTGACAAAGATAAGGCCCTTTTGTTATTGTGGCTTATATTCCGATATGTAATTTAATTAATCTTTGTTTTTTAATACTTCACCATGTATTGCTTTCATTATGGTGCGTAGATCCCGTTCTTCATTTTTACCGTTGCATTCAATGGTAATCATATCTTGGTAGGTTATCCCAATGCTCATCAGATTCACAATGCTTTTCGGGTTCACACGTGTATTCCCCTTTATTATGGTAATGTTGGATGAGCAATTGCTGGCAATTTTGGATAATTCACTGGCTGGCCGTAGATGAAGACCGGCTTTGTTTGTTACAATAACAGTTTGACTGACCATACTTATCCCTCCTTATGATTGATGTAACTTCGTGATCATTGGTTTCAACGATAATCGGAACCGTTTTTTGAGTAATCAAGATAAAATAGCAGTTACTGATTATTAATATTATAGGAATAAATTTACTCATAGTCAATGGAATATCGCCGGTGTAGGGGGATTGGACAATAAAATGTATTGCAAAAGCCCACCGTTTCGATTATATTGAAAGGGTATTAAAAAGCAGAGCGAAGGAAGGGAATAACAAGAAGTCTTTTCGGTTTCTGCTTCAAAATTATTAATTTCTTAGAATAATGGAGGCGAGTACTGTGCTGGAAAAGTTAAAAAAAGAAGTATATGATGCGAATATGGAATTGCAGCAGAAGGGTATGGTAATCTATACCTGGGGCAATGTGAGCGGAATTGATAGAGAAAAGCAATTGGTTGTCATTAAGCCCAGTGGAGTCGAATACGAGACGATGAAACCGGAGGATATGGTTGTAATAGATATGGAAGGAAATGTTGTAGAAGGACATTATAAACCGTCCTCAGATACCGCTACCCATCTGGTGTTGTACAAGAACTATCCTGCCATTGGCGGAGTTGTACATACTCATTCTACCTGGGCAGTAACCTTTGCACAGGCTGGAATGCCTATTCCGGCATTCGGAACAACACATGCGGATTATTTCTACGGAGATATTCCATGCACTCGTGAGCTGACTCAAAAGGAGATCGAGGAGGCATATGAGCTTAATACAGGCAAGGTAATCGTGGAAACAATCGGTAATCAAGATCCCATGGCAATTCCGGGAATCCTGGTCAAAAATCATGGACCTTTTGCCTGGGGTAAGACACCCGCCGGCTCCGTTTATAATACGGTAGTTATGGACAAGGTTGCAGAGATGGCATATAACACAATGACACTGAATCCACGTGTACAGAAGGTTTCTCAGTACCTCTTAGATAAGCACTATAACCGTAAGCATGGTGCGAATGCATATTACGGACAAGGCTCGGAAGATCATTAGGCGTATCAGAGCAAAACACTATCCACATCCTGCCTCCTATTAGTTCGATAAATGGTCAAACATTTGAAGGTGGCTCGGTTGTGGATAGTGTTTTTTTATTGAAGCAATACGGTTAATTCAGTGTAAACTAAATTCTTGTCTATCATGATGACTGCTATAACTATTTAGCTTAAGGTTGCTTTTTGCCCTTTGTCACCGCGTTTTCTCATACGAACCTTCTTTGCACTCAATGTTTTGTCATTATATTGGAAGGACTCATCATATTGGCTTAAAGCAGTGGCGTAAGAGACGGTATCGTTTTTCTCAAGGGTAATGGCTTTCACACCGCGACTGGTTTTTTTAAGCTCGCTTACCTCGGACAGAGGGAAGCCTAAGGATAAGCCTTTCTCTGTGAGAATAATTACTTTAAGGTTACCGGTTAGGATCTCATGGCCGGAGAGGAGATTAATCGCTATGATTTCATCCTTGTCCTCCAGTTTGGTGGATGCAATTTGAGATCGGTTTGTTTCAAATTCCACACCGGATACCTGCTTGATGTATCCATATTTGGTGGTGAAGAGCAGTTGGGATTCAAAAAGCTGTTCAAAAGAGGTGTAAAGAATGGGATTCTCCTTATCTAATTTACAAAGAGTGTGGATTAATACTCCTTTGTCCTTCATCTTACACCTAGGAATTGCCTCCGCCTTTACCTGATACATA
>JAEYXC010000359.1 GCA_023428655.1 Bacillota bacterium
AAAGCAGCACAATTAATGATAATATCAGGCATATTCATATTTATGTAGGCTTTTACCTCTGCTTCATCCGTTATGTCTAAAGCCTGTATGGCTCCATCATCACTTGTAGTTACATCCGTTCGCAGCAGCTCATATTGGCTCTGGCTCCCTAGCAATCGAAAGAGGGCCAGTCCCAACTGTCCTGATGCTCCAGTGATCATAATGCGCTTCATATCACATCCATACCTTTCTTATCATAATGCATCGGAAGTCTTCTTCTACCTGTCCCCCTCCACAAATCCAACTATAGTATAATCAATTCAATATTAAATATCAATCCTTTTTCAATTTCCTTCCTTCGTCAGAAACTGCAATTTTATGATAATTTAAATGCTGCAGAAAGAATTACTATACCTTTCATCGAACATGATAGACCTGTGATCCCATTGATTTTACTGCTATCCTGTTATGGTTAATTTAGCATTAAAATCATTAAGCGTCATATATCCTGTTTGAAAGTGTAGCATTTCTTCCTGCAGCATTTATCCCTTCGCTGTTCATTGTGATGATATACAATTGGGTTATAATACCAATTCAAAGTCCTCTGCTTCATTACGAAGGAGAGCAGAAAACTAGCTGATCATACCGCCTACCATCCCGCCAAGACCACAGATTAGAAAGGTAGTAAAAAGATTACCGAGCGGCAATGGCTCAGCCCGGTTCATAGCGATGGAAACCACCATAAGAATGATAAAATAGAACACTCCCATAACTAATCCCCAGATAAATTTTCTCTGCTCCGCTTTCTTTCCTACGAAGAAGCCACCAATAAAGGTGGAAAGAATGTAGGCAAAGATAATACCTCCGCTGATGACTGTACCGGACAGGTCAAGCTTCAGCATAAGGAAGGATAAAAGCAGCAGTATGAATGCTGTAATAATATAGGAAAAAAGAAGTCCTTTCAGCACTGCAAACATCTTTGTATTTTGACGGATTGCCTTATCCATAGGACACCTCCAGGTCATTTATACTAGATGTATATTAACTTTGTCTCTAATTTATTCCTACAGCTTAAGACAGGTATCTACTCCGGTAGTAATCCATCCTCCGAATAAACACAACCGGCATTCCATAGCAGCCACTGTGCATAACCTGCAGCCTCCACTCCGCGGATCTGCTCCCGAAGCTCTTCCCCACCATACTTCATATGCTTTTTGATCCAGGTAGCAGTAAAATCTTGAAGCCAAGGACGAACAATTGCTCTATGTTCTTCCTCAGGAATCTGCCCCAGCTTCTCTCTGGACGCAGTCAAAGCCTTTCTGATAATGTTATATGGCTCCAAATCCGGGTACTTTATGCCGTAATTACCTTCACCGAAATGGCTTGGATATATCATCGGGCAGATATAGTCCAGATATTTTGCCATTTCTACATAATTCTGACCCACAACTTCGGCATCAACGCTGCTATTGATAATGGTTCCATAGACATCCGCTGATACATAGACACCAAGGGGTTTGAGCTTTTCATATGCGTATTTGGTAAATTCTACGATGATCTCTTCCTTTGTCTTCTCCTTTGCCTCAACTCCAAAATCCGCCTTGGCAATACCATTACCCGTGGAGAAACGGATATAATCAAATTGGATCTCATCAAAACCTATCAAAGCAGCCTGGGATGCTACCTCAATTAAATACTCCCAAACCTTTCGATTATAAGGGTTCACCCATCCCTCACCATTGTTATCCAGATAAAGAGATCCGTCACTTTTAAGGATTGCCAAATCCTTTCGCTGTTCCGCCAGATAAGGATCCTTAAAGGCTACGATACGAGCAATCAGATAAATATTTTTACTTTTAAGCTCTGTGATCAGGGCTTCGATATCACGGATTGTATTAGTTGTAGCTCCAATTTCCTTCGCAAGAGCACTGTCCATCTTATAAGTAATCTTTCCATGATCATCCTTGATATCAATCACCATAGCATTAATTTCCGTGGTATCTGCCAATGAGATTAAATCCTTCATTCGTTCGGAGCCGGCCATGGATGAGGTCACATAGATTCCCTTCACTCTCACCGGTATCCGTGTCTCCATCACCTCTACCGCTTCCTCTGATATCGGAGGCGTCGTAGGAGTCGGTGTTACTTCCATGGTTATCGAAGGCTGTGGTAGCGCAGGCTCCGGTTTCGGGTTACTATGCCCCTCTTCCGACACCAGCTGTTCCGCTCCACGTCCATCTTCCGCCAGCTCATTCTGCGTTGTTCCTTTGCTCTTTCGTAAGAACGCCTCCGGATCGTTATACATTCGGATTGCAAAATAAGCTCCGATGATAACACCTATGATTACCACCGCCAATATAATAGTCCGCGGCAGCTTACTTCTTCTTCCCCGCTTCTTGTAATACCTCTTATAATCAATATACATATCCTTCTTTTTACTCATTATAGTACCTACTTTTCTTCTCTATTCGCCTATGTAGTATCATCCTTTTTATCCCAATGTCATCCATAAGTCCACCATAGTTCTCTGATTACCGCCTGAGCTGATTCAAAACCTTGAGAAATACTTCAACGATATCAGGGTCGTATATTAAGCCGGCATTGTCGCAAATAAACTCCAAACATTGTGTCGGAGTATATGGCTCAGCCACTCCCCATCCCTGAAGCAATGCATCATAGGCATCTACTATGGCTACAATCCTAGCACTGACCGGGATCTCTTTTCCCGCCTTGCCGGCCGGATATCCCTTCCCATCCCACCGTTCATGATGATATCTTGCTATATTAACAGCCATCCGTATAAACTCATTATTGGTGTTCAGCTCTAGTATTTGTTCCAAAGCATTTGCTCCCACACTGGTGTGAGTCTGATATATCAACTCCTCCTCCATGCTAAGTAAGGATCGAGGTTCTAAGTTTCGGTTATCCATTGTGAATATACCAATATCATGGATCAAGGCCGCTTTTTCAATGACATCGATAAAGCTATTAGTTATCTGTTCCTTGAATCTTGAAGATAGTTGCAGACTCAACGCAAGGATTCTGCTATTCTCACCAACTCTCTGCATATGCTCCCTTTTTGCATCATTCCCAAGGGTAGATAGGATGACCAGTGCATCCACGACATTCTTATTCCCATCATATATCTTTCGTATCTGGTCATTGATGATTTTATATAGTTTCTTATTATATACTTCCAGCTCCTGCTGTATTTTATACATCCTCAAATGACTACTAATCCGCATGATGAGTTCTTCTACCTCAAAGGGCTTCGTGATGAAATCTACCGCACCAAGCTGGAAGCCTTTCATTTTATCCTCCATAGAATTCAATGCAGATATAAAAATAATAGGAACATCCCTTGTACAAGCATTCTTTTTTAGCATGGAGCTAAAGACAAAGCCATCAACCTCCGGCATGGAGATGTCCAATAGAATCAAGTCCGGAAGCAGGGCATCGATGGCACTTACTGCTTGTCTTGCATTCGTTACCGGTCTTGCTATATATCCCGCTTTTCGGATCATCTCCGTTAAAACTGCCAGATTTGCATTGATATCATCTACTATTAAAATATTTGGCGGTGAAGTTGTTAGGTTTTCCATCATAATCTCCGTTCTTATACAACTCTTTATACCATTTCATTGATAAATATCTTTAGCTCATGAATTAATGCAATCGATGTTTCATAGTTCTCCTTACGAACTGCCAGTAAGAGACGAAAAACAATCTTCGAAACATCCTCAAAATCTGCTGTTAATTGACTCTTAATAAAATATGCTAATTCCTCAGCCTTGTCCCAGCTTTCCATTTCTATGCAAAGCAAAAGTTTTTCTACCACTGACCTCATATTTCCAAGAATCTCTTCCCTTGATAAGGCTTTGGATCCGTCATCTCGGAATGTACTACCCGCATCCATTAACAATTGATCAATATATCGAAAGTAATTCGTCTCTTGTGTATTCTTACCCAGCGAAGCATTTTCACTAGACTCTTTCTTATCACGGTAATCGATTGGAATTTCTTTTCGCTTGGGTGAAGCCTCCGAATCCTGTCCCGTTGTAGGAATACCTAATCGGACAGAGAAGGAGAAGGTACTTCCTTTACCTCTCTCACTGTCAACACCGATCATTCCTCCCATGGCCTCCACCAATTTCTTGCTTATGGCCAGACCCAGCCCAGTGCCTCCGAAGCGTCTCGTGATAGAACCATCGACCTGACTAAAGCTTTGAAAGAGCTTGTCCTTATCCTCCGCACTGATTCCTATTCCGGTATCGATTAATATGAAAAACAGCTCCACGGACTGATCGGTCTGGGATAGCTTGGCTACCTCCAGAGTAATATGACCGACGGTAGTGAATTTTACTGCATTGGAAAGAAGGTTATTTAGAATTTGGGACAGACGAAATTCATCACCGATTACCCGATCGGGGATATCATCTGCAATATATAACAACAAATTCAAACCCTTCTCATTGATCATTGGTCGGTTGACCTTAACAACGGAATGAATGAATTCACGAAAGCTGAACTCACGTTGCTCCAGCACCATCTTATAATTCGTTAGCTTTGCATAATCCAATAAATCGTTGATCATAGATTCCATATTGATGCAACATCGCTTAATCAGCTGAACCATATCGACCTGATCCGGTTGCAAGGGGGTGTCCAGAAGATTATTACTTAAGCCGAGAATTCCATTAATCGGAGTTCTAAGCTCATGGGTCACATTCGCTGTTATCTCATTCCGATTGCTTTTCAAGCATTCTATCTCGTTTTCCATCAGCTTCATTCTATGGAGCACTTCTTTATATTCCGATATATTTTTGGCAATACAGATCCCCTGGAACCTCTTTGTCCTCGAATAAATTGATAATTTTAGCTCCACCGGAAAACAGGTCTGATTCTTTCGATATGCAAAGGTTTCCTCCGGCTTCTCCCTGCCTGCTAAAACCTTAAGCTTATGCTCCTCATATATCACGGCATTCCGGAAGATATCCTGAACCCTTAGCTTCTTAAGCTCCTTCTCATAACCCAATTCCCTCATCGCCACCTTATTGCAATCGGTAATCCTTCCATCCCGGTTGAAGAATAAAATAATACGATCCGAGTTTTCAAGCATTAATTTATTTTGCTGCAATTTATTACGTACAGATAAAAAGACCATCGTTTTTCCTCATCCCTTTGTTACATCACTGGTTAATCATACTTTAATTGCACGTATATGATTGTACTATATCAAAATTTTCAATCTATAATTCAATTCTTATAAATTAGACAAACAATCTTATGAGTTGTAGTTGACATCAATAATTTTCTAGATATATAATAAATTTAGAAAAATATACACAAATCGTATCGTTTTGTACAGGAGGATAGCCAAATGAATTTTAATGCACGTCTAAAACAATTAAGACAGAAAAACAAACTTACACAGGGTGAATTGGCTGATATTCTTGGATTGAAACCAACTGCAATTTCGAATTACGAATCGGAAAGGAATGAACCCTCCTTTGATAAACTAATTGCCCTGTCAAA
>JAEYXC010000111.1 GCA_023428655.1 Bacillota bacterium
GTTATCAACTGCCATATCCTTAGTCTCTTTGTTAGCAATGAAAGGATGTAAATCAAAACACCAGTCCCCGTCAACAAATGCAGATCTGTGCAATCTATTACAAAGTAATTTTCCAACAGTGGTTTTACCCACTCCTATAGGGGCATTAATTATTACTACTTTCTTCACCTGTATTCTCCCCTTCCCCTTCACAATTAGTAATCGTAAAAGTAATGGAACATCGCTTGATAAGATAAATGTCCCCACCCATTGAAGCATAACACTTGCATATAATAACATCAACACCTTCAAACATTTTCTTCCAGCGTAGCTAATACAGACTGTAGACGCTTAGTAGACAGTGTTATTTTCTCCTTTTTATAGGATATGTGGATGGCAGATAGGTTTGAATCCAGTCTTGTGCTGAATATAACAAAGAGCTATTCGAAAAAGATTTATTTATTATATTCAACTACCAAATCGGTTTCAAACTCTCATAGATCGAGATTTAGGAGGAATAAGAATGGAGACTCTCACGCCGAGCTTCTTCTTCTTTGGATGGCTATGAAGTACACAAAATTTACACATTCATTACATAATTTAGTAGAAAAAAAATCAACTACGTATCGTTAGACTTAAAAAGTAAATTCACTTATAATAATTATATGAACAGTCGACAGTTCAATTAAGGAAAGGACTGATAATATGAATATAAAAATTTGTAGCAATATTTCTAAATATAGAAAAGAAAATGGAGTCACTCAGGCTGAATTAGCAGAATATTTAGGAATATCTCCACAAGCTGTATCAAAATGGGAGCAGGAAGTATCTACTCCTGATGTATATTTAATTCCTAAAATTGCATTATTCTTCAATATATCAATAGACACTCTTTTTGGTACGTCGGATATTGATACAACTGCTTTACTAGTATCCAAATATTCCATTATACGTAATGACAAAAACTATAAAGAAGCCAAAAATTCTATTAATGAACTGCTTGAAATGAACTCTGAAAATATTAAGGCGCTGGCACTACTTTGTCGTCTTGAGTATCAAAGGTCACATGAATTTTTAATTAAAAGTAAAGAAGCCTGTGAAAAACTTCAAAACCTTTCTTCAGGTAAAGATGATGGTTGGAAAAAAAGAGCAGCCATTCAATTGATGCGAATAAATGCAATGGTAGGAGATTTTGGGTTCATAGAAGAGTATAAGCAGAAATTTGAAGAATCGAAAACGATAGACAATTTTAATAATCTAATAGTTGCAATGTCACTTGGCAATACCCAACAGTATGAGGAGGTTCTTCGAATGTCCAATTCTTATATAGATTTCTTCAGTCAGGAGGAGCAACAGAAAATGTATCCAACTTTAATGGATCTAGCTTATTCATTGGGCGATATTGAATATGTTAAAAGGTGCTTTATTGCAATAACGGAAGCGAGCAACAATACACCTCAAATATTTAATGCTTGGTGGTTACTATGGAAAACATATAAAAAAGTAGGAAACACTAAAGAAGCTGATAAGTGCAAAAAAGAACTTTTAGAACTATTACCAAATCAGAATTACAATGAATACGTCTATGAAGAAATGAGAAAGCATCTAGATGGGTGGGGGAAAAACCAGAGACAATTTTATAATTAGAATATTGTATAACTGATCGGAAATTTTTCCTTTTCATCCAAGACATAAATTATGGTAGGATATAGCCGTTCTTATTAGTCAGCTTTTGCGAGCTTACAGTTCAAGGTTTCTAAAACCTGGTCATTTAAAGGCGCTTCGCGCTTCGTATGACTAAAAACTTTACATTTAAATAACGTAGGATCAACAATACTGATCCTACGTTACTCAAATCGCACCTGCTTAGTATAATAGAATTTTCATCAAGTAATTCATTAGAATGAGCCCATATTTTTAATCGATCCATTATTTGTACATTATTCTGACCATAAGGCCCTAATTGCCTTATATAGGCAATTCTATAATTCGGAATATTTTCAATATTTATGTTCAATATCTACTTTCCCTTCTTATTTAGTACATCGATGTCTGCAATAATCCTATAATGATTTAAAATATATCGCAAGGAATTTTTTAAATTTCCCAATTCAACCGTGCAAAAAAATAATTGTACCATTATGTATTTATATATCAAACGTGGGTAAGAACCCTTTCTCAGTATTTACAGAATAGGATCATGATGCGATGCCCGTTATACAAATCCAAAACGATGTAATTATCCATTATTTTTAATTGAAATTTATTTATCTTAACAACTATGGTACTATATTTATAATTACATATTTCGGATTCTTGAACAAAGATTATCAAAATCAATAAATGACAAAGTTAAGCATTTGCTATCAAGAAGTATACTTGATTTGCAAATATAATGAGCTTAAACAGGAGGTAAGAAAATGTCCGATGTAAAACAGCTTCAAGATGCAGTAGACTATATTGAGCTTAATATCACAGAAAATCTGACTTGTTCAGAAATTGCTAAGCACGTTTACATGTCAACGTTTCATTTTCAACGACTTTTTTCAATTTTATGTGGGTACACAGTCGGAGAATATATAAGAAACAGACGACTTTCCCTTGCGGCTTTGGAATTACAATTATCTGACAAAAGTATTATTGATATTGCATTTCAATATGGCTATGATACACCTGAAGGTTTTACAAGAGCATTTCACAGATATTATGGAGTAACCCCCTCGGCAGCGCGCGACCGAAGGATTGCATTACCAAATTTCGAAAAGCTTTCTGTTCAAAAATCATTATTCGGAGGTATGGTTGAAATGGATGATATGTCGCGTTATGGTAAAAGGGGTTATTACGTGAAAGAAAACGCCCCAATATATTTTACAAATGATATGGATAAAACATGTAAATGGTTTCGTGATATCCTAGGATGGTATGGAGATATTTGTGGAAGAGATGATCAGGATAACCCAATATATGGGTGCGTTTTTGATTATCCCGGAGAGTTAATTGTTACAAACCTAACACCATTTAGGGGTATCCATTTATTTAAAGGAGAACCAAGCAAAGAAATTGTTGGTTTCATTAATATTCAAGGGATTAATGTATTCCATCAATTCGTCAAAGAAAATGGATGGAATCAAATAACTGATATTTATGAATGCCCATGGGGCGCTAAAGAATGTAGCGTAACTACAATCGATGGTTCTGTTATTCGATTTTTTGAAACAACAATTTAGGCTAGAGAAGAAAAAGGATGTTTGAGTTTCGGCAATAGCTCAGACTCTGAACGAAAATGGTGAAGGATTAATTTTTTAAAATAAGTTCCTCCTTTAACTTCGTGTTAGGATGAACTTATTTTTTGTGACCGAAATCAGCTTCCCACTCTCACAGCGAGGATGAACAAGAATAGGGATGATTCTCTGCCTAGACTTTTGGGGAAAATGAGTTTATTTATTCTATTTAATATGTTAACATAATTTTGTATTTAATCAATATTTGATTATAAGCTCGATCTACCAAGGGGGTATTATGATATATTACAAGTCAAATACTTTATTAATCAGAGACATGCTACTAGAAGATGCCAAGGTTTTTTATAATACCTATTTATCTTATGGATGGCATCCATCACTGGAAACGTATGTAGGATATTTTAATGAGCAGCTAGAACACAAAAGAAAGGTTTTTGTTGCTGTATATGAAGGAAGCATAGCAGGAATCTGTACTCTCGTATTGGATCCAAAGGAGGGTCCCTTGGGCAATCAAAAAATACCGGAGATTGTTGATTTAAGCGTATTTAAAGGCAAACAGAATTGCGGGATCGGAAATAGATTATTAGATATTGCAGAGGAAGAAGCTGCTAAGATTTGCGATACGGTATATCTGGCAGTTGGTATTCATTCTGGATATGGAGCAGCCCATCGAATATATGTAAAACGCGGATATATACCAGATGGCACGGGAGCCTGGTACAAGAACAAGCAATTAGAACAGTACGCACCGTGCTGTAATGATGATGATTTACTTCTATTTTTCTCAAAGATATTACGTTCATAAAAATCCTTATTCCGATTTTTATGATCAACTTAAGCTAACAATGCAAATTTTATTTTCAAAGAACAAAAGGGGGACTAAAACATGTTTCAGATCAGATATGTGGAGGAGAAGGATAAAGATTTTTGGTATACACTTGATCAACATTTGCCGGAGACTGAGTTTATAAAAAAGGTCACTGATAAAAGGGGATATGTGATACAAGACGGGGAAAAGCCTATTGGCGTTTTCCGATTTAATATGTTTTGGGATAATACTCCCTTCTTATCATTAATCTATATTGATTTTTCTTATCATAAAAAAGGATATGGCAGGAAGGCAATGGAGTTCTGGGAAGCTGAAATGGCTAAACAGGGCTACAAAATAGTTATGACATCAACGCAGGTTGATGAGAATGCACAGCATTTTTATCGTAAACTGGGTTATAAGGACTGCGGTTGTCTGGTACTGGATATACCGGGCTTTGAGCAGCCCCTTGAAATGTTTATGATAAAGGTACTTAACTAAATATTCTATTATAGTCTTCTTGAAGCTGTCACAGAATGAATACTGGCTATTTGCCGTGCTTTAGAGTGACCTTTATAATTGCATAGTATGACTTACGAAAATAATAATTTTATAAGCATATCATTTAAGGAGTAATGATGTTGAAATTCAACTGGGTTAAATTACATAGAGAAATTGAAGACATTAATAAATTATCCGATGAGTTCGAGAGGGATATCCGATTACAATTCGTATATGATATCATAGAAAAAATCAATGACTATAATGAGCATACTTCTAAATATGAATACATAAGAAAAAGACAGGAAATTGAAAATAGAGGTGTTATTTTTGTCCCACAGTCAAAACCCAATAATATCAAATCAAAATGGACCAGACTCTTTGCATCGACAGTAGGGTCTGATGTAAAAAAAGAAATCGGGTATGAGAATTACAAATGGCATATATTTAGCTTTGAAAAGGTAAAAGCTCTCACAAATTCAAAAGCAAGACAGGCCTTTAATAAATGCAAGAAATGTAATGTATATCTCTTCTATCAACATAAAGATGAAGCATTTTATATTGAAAATCCTCATTTACTCAAATCCTCGGACTTTGATTCTGAGGACGATATTTACATTTTTGATACGATACGAAAATGGACCTATGTTCATACCCATGAAGTTCAATGTGGTCCTTACTTCTATAGATTATAAAAACTCATTGACAAATTCACTTATTAAAATCTGACTTCTCATAAACGGTTCTAAAGTAGGCGATGAGAGCTATGTGTGATAGAAAAGTGATGGTCGCAATTTACCTCAAATTAGGACTAACGAATTGGATATAATATAGCAAAAAGTCAGTATAACTTGGTATTGCAACTAGTAGTTGACATTATTCAAGGTAATCATGGTGGTAATGCAACCATAACTTTAAGTAAAATAACACTATCAAGAAGAAAGGTGGTGTGTCCGCTTTGAATGTAGCAGACAGAATACAAGGTTTACGAAAATTGAACGGATTGTCCCAGGAAGAACTGGCTGACAAGATTGGTGTCTCAAGGCAAGCTGTTTCGAAGTGGGAAAGCGAACAAAGCTTACCTGATATAGAAAAAATAATCTTACTAAGTGAGTATTTTGATGTCACAACTGATTACCTATTAAGAGGAATTGAATCCAAACCTAACTCATCTGGGATGAAATATGATGCACGAGTTTTTGCAGCAATAGGTACCGGCCTAAACTTCAACGGTCTTGTGATAGCAATATTACTTTGGGTGGACAAACAAACATTGGCAGCGGTTGCAGCTGGCCTTGTCATTATGGCGATGGGATGTATGATCTTCGCGATTGGACAACTCTCATCAGTCAATAAGGTAACGGCAGCCAGAACTTTCGGAATTATTAATGTATGGTTTTTAAGCCTTATACCAATTTCCTGTATCTTTAATATTGTTCAAGGTAGCCTTGGTGGATTTTGGTGGACTCTTACACCAATACCCCAAATGGGAAATTCATACATCGCTTATTTGTTATGTTGGCTTTTTTATCTAGCGTTTTGTATTATAGTTGATGTAATCATTATTGTGAGGAGATCAAAGTGAATACTATTTAGGTAAGGGAAGACATATTAAAAAATCAGAGCCAATGGATTTGTTGTGTTTTCTTACTCCGATGATGCTTACGAAAAACTATACCATGATGGTCAGATGTGGTCCTACGGTATTAAGCTGTCATAATTATTACATAAAGCCATATCACATTATCACATAAGATGGAAATTAGATAAAATCGAAACGGCGGGATAGCTTCATAAAGCATTCATATTCGGCCCAACCAATATGAAGAATGAGTACGGAGGCTCTCTTGCCGACATGCCCATTCTTCCTTTTGGTTTTATGATAAAGGTATCCCATAAAATTCATTGGGCACCTTTACAAATTCCCCTTGGCTCGTCATCTAAATTATGAATCTGTAACGCTATTAAATCAATTATTTTTAAAATCAATACGCTAACTGGGAAAGTTTTTTACAAAGTGTGATTATTAATTACAAATCGGGAAAGTTATTTACAAAAATGGAATCTCCTATACAAAACGGGACTTTCAGCTTTCAAACGGGAACCTGGCGTTTCAATCCACCTTGGTATTTCTCATTATTTACCATAATTATTGACAATCGATAATTTCGTGTATATAATTATCGTAAAACAATAATTAAGGAGTGCATATGAATAAAAAATTAGAATTAGCATTTGTTTTAGAGGCTGTCCTGTCCTTTTGCTTGGCCGCACTCATGTAT
Source organism: Bacillota bacterium (assembly GCA_023428655.1). Classification (GTDB taxonomy): domain Bacteria; phylum Bacillota; class Clostridia; order Lachnospirales; family Lachnospiraceae; genus Mobilitalea. The sequence continues at coordinate 6,813 of JAEYXC010000111.1, forward strand.
TATACAGTGAAGCTAAGTAATCCCATCTTCCTTCTCTCCATTCCCTTCGAACTAATCGGCAATGGGCTTCGGCGACTTTCTTTACTCTCCTTCGAGGGCAATATTGCCGCTCTTCTACTGTATACTGTTTTATCACTGACTCCACTCCTATGTCTGATTGGTAGGGCTATTCGACATAAGTTAAATAAGTCTGACTTTCTGCTGCCTATATTGAGCCTATATAGCTTTTATATGCTATATGAGTTTATTAACCCACAGCTCATGCTGAATCATACCTTCCCTATTCTATCCGATGAAGCTTTTATCCCTATGATAAAGCTATCTTATTCCATAATCTTTTATTCTATATTAGTTGCCTATCTGGTATTGAACATGGTATCCCATCTTCATGATGTAGAGGCGGATAACAGAACAGGAAATCTATGTACGCGTTTAAGCAAGCTTTTAATAATACTATCCGGGCTTTATACCTTTTATATCAGTTATTTTATCTCCTTTGAGCTCTTTGATAAAATTGATGCGTATTTTACAGAAGGTCGAGGTCCAATCAATCTTTACTATCCCATGATCGACTATGTTCTAGGGGCATTACCCGTCTTATTTACAATCCAAACCTTGATATCCGGCGTTCGCCTTCTTCTCTCCATGGTCACAGACCATATGAATGAGAAGGAGATTCTCGCAGCTACAAGATTGAGTAGTATCAGCAAGCAGGCTGTCTATGTTACAGTACTATGCAATATCGCCTCCAATGCACTTCAGTTTCTATTTTCGAACCAATTAAACGATGTAAATTATACTTTAACAATTTCTCTCCTTCCCTTGGCCATTGCGTTCCTCGCTATGATTTTATCAGGATATTTTAAGGAAACCATGGAATTATACGAAGATAATAACATGATTATATAGGGGTGATTGATATGGCAATCAAAGTACACTTGGAAGATATATTGAAGGATAGAAATATGACATCGAAGGAATTATGTAAGCTGGTGGGTATCACCGAAGCCAATCTTTCCGTTCTAAGAAGTGGTAAGGCGAAAGGCGTCCGGTTTTCCACTATAAATAAAATATGCTGTTATCTGAACTGTGATGTTGGCGATATCCTTTCCTGTGATGGAATTTTGGAGGTTGAAGATGATGAAGAAGACTAAAAGAAGATTAATATTAATCACTACCAGTATACTGTTTCTTAGTATTATTACCCTTACCGGCTGTCAATTGGCGATACCTACCACCAATACGACTACGTCGAACGATACACTCTGTGGTGTATTTGTTACAATCGGTTACCACAACCTGCCAATGAACGATAAAGCAATCTCGGATGCGCTGACAATCGGAGATAATGGTGAAATCAGCTTCAAACAAGATATGGACCCATCCTTATTCGAAACTAGAGTTGAAGGAGTATTAAATGAGGAAGAAAATAACCTAGTCTTTGACGGCCTTAGCGGATATTATCTGGGAAATCTCCACTCAAAGGATGCAAAGGGTCAATCCTACAATACTCTAATGTGTGATCCCGCCCTTGCGGAAGTAAACTATGGAGTTCATGTCTCAGATACTATGGAAGAACGCAAGACCGAGGCAACCTTATATGTCAATAAGCAGTTCCAGGAGGCTTTCTATCTGAATCCGGTATATCAGACCGCTGATAGAAGCTATTATACAATTCTGGGCAATTCTCAAGGCACCTCCTTTCGGGGAGATGTTGGTACCATTAGCTCCCAGACGGTAGATACTGAGACTACAACGAAGCAGGACGATGCTTCGAAGACAGAAAAGATTAGTTATAAGGTGAATGTTACGGTTGTTGAAGCAGTAACAAAAACCATGGTCAAAGAAATGAGTCAGAAGGACGAGTTAATCAAAATTACAGAATACTTCCCTGATTCCCCCGAGGAGTTTATTGTTGACAGAGAGACCTCTTATGTCATTGTTGAAGAGGAATTAGATTCTTCCACCGATAATAAAAGTGTAAAAAGAAAGGTTTATATGCCCTTAATGAAGGGCTCAAATGAAAGCTCCAATCAGCACCGTTGTGATTTTCCCGGTGAAAATAACGTAATCGCTCCAAGGTATGTAAAGTTCCTTTATGAATAAAGGCCTGTATATAGGAAAATCATAACATCTTTCAAATTGAAATAGCTGTGACCGCAATTTATAATGAACCTAGGCAATAACTATTATAACAATGAGAAAGGGTTATTATGAGGGAATATTATAGTATTGATGATCTTGCAACAATGACAATGTTGACTACCAGAACATTGAGGAATTATATTTCTCAAGGCTTATTAGAGGGTGAAAAAGAAGCTGGAGCCTGGAGATTCTCCGATGATAATATCGAAGCCTTCTTAAAAGAACCTTCTGTGGCTCAGAGTATTCAGAGCAAGAAGAACTGCATGGTTTATGACTTCATGTCCGATGATATAAAACACGAAGATATGGCATGCACCTTGTTTGATTATCCTAATCTTAATAGGGATGAAGCAGAAGCGATCTATGAGAAGCTGGTAAATCGCATTAATTCGGGCCATTATGGTCCAATCCGGTTCTCCTATTCCTATAATAGGAGGAAAAAGATGGTGAGAATTATATTAATCGGAGCTCCGATTGAACTTCTCAAGCTTATGTCGGAATACTACTCTTTGCGGTAATCATTATAGTTTAATAAAAGGATCCATTTCGTAATAGAAATCATTAAGCGAATTGTGAAACAAAGCAGACACTAAACTAGGAGGCTACGAATGATTAAAAATCACTTTACAGCAACAGGAATTGTATTCAATTCGAAAAAGGAAATATTAATGATTCACCATAACAAACTGAAGGTATGGCTACCACCCGGTGGACATATCGAGGATAATGAGCTCCCGGAAGATGCTGTTTTACGTGAAATATTCGAAGAAACCGGCATAAGAGCAACTATTGTTAGCAACAAAAGGGAGCTTTCATTAAGCTACAGCAGGGAGCTTGAAATACCCTTTGTTATTCTTCTGGAAGACATTGAAGGAGACGGAACCCATAATCATATCGATATGATTTATCTGTGTAAAGCAATCAACGAGGATTATGTTCTACAGGAAGATGAGGTTCACGGAATTGGGTGGTTTACCCTGGATCAAATAAAAGAATTGAACACCTTTGATAATGTGATAAAGACCATATCGAGGGCCATTGAATTCGTTCATCGTATCGAAATCGCATAAATTGAATTGATTCGAATAATTTCATTGCACTGCAGGAAACGAAAAACCATCCCCCATGTAAGAATTGCTCATGAATTCTTACGAGAGGATGGTTTTTGAATTACCAGACTTCTTCTTCTGTTACCGTAACCTTAGCCACTGCCGACTTAGTTCCGCATTTAATAGTTACATTGGCTGTGCCCGCTTTTAACGGACTGTAAACCCAATATCCATATTCGCTGTATTCCACCTTTAATACGGTCGGATCATCGGATTCGATTGTCACCTTATCTGTTGTATCATAGGGTTGTAATTCATAATAAAGAGAGAAATATTCATCCCCCACATAAGTACTATACTCATTGCTTTCTAAAACGATATCCTCGCAAATAGCTTCGTATACCTTAAACTTCAAGGTTCCGATTACCTTTCCTGTTGCATCGCCCTCTCTCACCGTTACGGTTGCTGAACCAGGTACCTGCCCCATGAATTGTAAATAAGCCTTGTCCGTATCATAATCCTCATAGCCCATAGTTAATACATTACTTTCCGGTTTCGTGTAATCATAATTATCAATTGAGAAATGATACTGCTTTTTCTCATTGGTATAATATACATAATTGAAGACACCAACCGTATTTCCCATGCGCAGCTGAATTTCTTCCGGCTCCACATAAGTATCCTTTACCTCAACCTTAAAGCTTCCTAGCTTTGTTGTTTTTTTATTATATGTTTCCTGAACCGTGATTGTATAGACGCCTGCTTTTTTAGCAGAATATTTATAACCGTATGCATAATCTACTCCTGCAAACTCTGCAGTCTTTTCGTCAGTATATTTGACTTCTTCCATTGTGAAGTCTGTACTGTCAGATTTAAAGGAATACTTTGCACTTGGATTACGGTATCCAATATAGTAAAATGCATCCATGCCGACATAGTAATAGTAGAAATCATATACGCCATCCCCAACGGCTACGATCGAGTTCCCAAGACCTTCATCCGAGCCAAGGTCATTATAGCTTTTAAAATCCACCTTTTTCACTGTAACCTTGCAAGTTCCTACGACTGTTGTCTTCTTCTTATAGGTTTGCTTCACGGTAATGGTAGCGTTACCAGCTGAAACACCGGTCAGATAACCACCACTTTTTCCGATTGTTGCAACCTTTTTATTACTAGAAGTAAAGGTATAGGTTG
>JAEYXC010000449.1 GCA_023428655.1 Bacillota bacterium
TATGCCTTGTACCTAAGTCCTTACTGAGCTGCATATTGTCCGAAAGCGGAAGATAGCAGGTTGCTGCTACAATACGATTGCCTCGAAGTATCACTGCTCCGTCGTGAAGAGGTGTATTATGTTCAAATATATTAATCAGCAGCTCACTGCTGATCAAGCTATCTATCAAGATTCCAGTACTTTCAAAATCATTTAAGGGAGTCTCCTCCTCCATAACAATCAGAGCACCTGTCTTGGTTCTTGCCAGTTCAAAGGTTGCACGAACAATCTCACTTAAGGTATGATCAGAAAATCTTTCATTTCGTTCCTTATTGTCGTCAAAGGTGATAAAGGATTTGACCAGATTCTTCTGCCCAAGTTGTTCAAGCGCCTTACGAAACTCCGGTTGAAATATGATAACAATCGCAATAATTCCGACATTAATTGTATTCTTTAGAATCCATTTTACTACATTCAGTTCAAAGATAACGGAAGCAAGCCAAAAAATCATAATTACAACCAGACCCTTAACCAATGACCAGGCCCTTGTATTCTTGATCCATTTGATGACATTATAGATCAAAAATGCAAGAATAATAATTTCAATAATATCGGTGAAATTGATTTTGGGGATCGATATCCACACAGAATATTCTCTGATTAAGTTTCTGATTGTCTCCATTTACCTTCTCTCCTACCGCAATACTTTTATCACACTGAAAGGATGCCTTCTACCACTTATTCGTCCATCCTATTTTTCCGTTTCGCTTTTGTAGTATTGTTATAATCGAAGTCATCTAAACTTTCGTTACCAGAATAAGCATCTTCCTCCTCATCATAATCCTCGTCCTCCACATTGTGATCATGATAAGCTGTTTTTGATAATTCCTGCGAGACACCTTTTACATTAATATGCTTTACCTTCATCTGAGGTGTGGTTATAGTCACCTTAGGAACCGCTTTAACGTAGTAATAATAGACATCATCCTCAAACTGAGCATGCTCAACTCCGGAATAATCCAGGGTCAGCTTAAAGAAATGAACAACATAGACAATTGCACCGGAAACGATGGTTCCCAGTATCATTGCCAGAATCTGTTCCGATTTGTCCAGTATGATATCACTGACCAAAAAACCAAGTATACTGGTTAATGCACCTGCAGCAATGGATATCTCAAAAGCATAGTCAAACTTCATTTTTCTTACATAATATACTACCAATAAAATAATCGCAAAAATGACGATTGTCATAATCATCTGTTTATTATTCATCAGGCCGTCAATTACATCCGTATACAGCTTCAATACGTCATCCACGGATGGGTTAACCTGAACATTTACCGCCGTCTTCACCAGCTGGATAATGTAATACACCAAGACTCCGCATACTGTCGATACAATTGCTACCGGAGTACCCACAATTCCGAGGAGAATGGGCATTACATAAGGGATCTTCAGGGAATACAAAATGGGAATCGCCAATACCACATAACCATAACGAGGGGTAAATCTGGCGAACATGAAGTAAATAATCATCAATAAAATAATTACCAAAATCGACAGGATCGGAGATGCATAATACACATGCAGTGCCGTCATAGCCGTGGCAATCAATACCATAATCGCCGAAGGTGTAAATGCACAGAGCAGAGCCAATGCGAATACAACGGGCAACGCCTTCAGACGAGAATCGAAGCCAATCTCCTGATTAATCACCAAAAAGGATACGAAAGCAAAAATAAATTTTACAGCCGGATTAATATATATATCATGTCTTTGATAAAAACTTTTCACACGTTCTCTAAAAACCAGTAAAGGCATCATTATAGTTCCCTCCAAACCTTAAGACTCAGGTGTTTCCTCATTATATATCTTATTTAATCGCTTAAGCAGCTTATAATATCGTGATAATTTTTTACGCGACAGATCATATTTTATGGAATAACCCACCAAAGCTCCGAATCCATAGATCGCTATAATGATAATATAAATGCCCAATATATAGGTACCAATCATCTTATAATTCAAGGTAACTGCATCCTTTATAATGTTTTCTGATTTATAGATTAAAATCAGAAGCAAAATCAAGGCATAACCAAAGGTTGCACATACGATTGACTTAAGTACCTGATATCTGACATAATCCGTCTTATAATACTTACTAAGCCTTATATCTTCCTTTCCCTCCTTCGTCTCATAGAGGGCAAGCTTTGTCATAAGTCTCACTTTATTTGTATTTAACATAAATTAATCTCCATATACGTAATAGGAATGCATTGTGTATGCTTATTATATACATGAGCTTTCACTGCCTGCTTCAGTAGAAAAGCATAGGTAAAAAACCCCGCAATAAGCTCACTATATCCTCATTATAGCATAGACATATACGAATTTCGAGGACTTTTTTATCTTTTGGAAAATTTAGATGTGTTGTGAAGGAATGTAATCAATCAAGATACTGCGTGTAAGCGAATAATAGACTTCTCATTCTTTAAATTAGCAAAAGCTTACTACTTTGTATCTAAGCTGTCAATCGAAAGATGTTTAATCGACGATGTCGTTGCGCAGTACTTCGCTTAAGTCACATTTCAACAATCGTTTCCCTCCGATATAATAGGCTAATCCAACAAAACCAAAGATCGTCATACAAAATACGAAGATAGGACCAATCGGTGCTACAGCCAAGAACGCCGCTAATTCCAGGTGACTTGCTGTTACCGCAAACACAACAAATAGTGCTGTCAAAGGCAGCGTAATCAACAGAGGACGTCCCGCAATTACTAGCGTTTCAACAAGGAACATCTTTTTCATTCCGGAGGGTGTCATTCCAACGGACATATACTGTGCAAATTCCCGTTTTCTCTGACGTAGGAAGCCCATTGTATTAGAGAACACATTTGCTATTCCGATCATTGCAAGAAGGATACAAAAGGCACCGGAAATCGCTATGGCACTCTTATTTAATTCATCATTGGACAACTTCTCCTGAATACGGTTTTCACTTTCATATTCATGTTGTCTGCTTACAAGCTGTACTACTGCTTTCTCCAATAGGTTCAATTCTTCGAGAGAGGTTCTGTCCTTTCCTAATACTCGAATATAGGTCTTAGCTTCCGCCGTGTTCATCCCTTCACGGATTTCATTCCATAATGACAGCGGGATAACATGCACCAGAGCTGAAGCATCAAATTCTTCTCTTAAGGCGAGTTGCTGCTGTGTATATGCCAGCACCGGTAGCTTCATCTCCCTCACGCTGCTTTGAAGTGAAGTTGTTGGCTCCTTCTTTATAAACGGAATATATCTCTTATGTCTAAAATCACTATTGATATTATCCCAAATCCGATTGATTACTATTACTCCATCCAGACGTGGCTCTATACCAAGCTCATTGCAGTAATTTTGAAAGCTTTCATCGTCCAATACTACTATTGGGGCCTTAATCAAATATTCTTCCGTGCTTTCCTGTGGCATCATACCGGTAATTGTCCCAAGACCTCCAAGCTGATTCACTTCATCACTTAATAATTCTTTCGAAACAACCACCTGTTCCAATCCCTTTTGATATACCACCACGTCCCGAATACCGGTTATCTCCCTCAATTCCTCCATCAAGCTAAAATCTGAAATGTTGGTATGCTGTAAGGTTACCATCACATCCCATACATCCTGATAACGTGTAAAGTAAGTCTGATTTGTGCTGATACAGGAAAGCGTAAAGAAGCAGAGCATCAAAGTAAAGCCTAGAAATGAGAGCACCAAGGAAAAGGTAGCGGTAAGTAATGCTTTTTTCTTTGCCTTTAATGCATTCACTGCCAATTCACCCTCCATCCCAAAGAGCAGGGAGATAATACCGGAATGCTTTCTTCTTTTCAATAAGAAAGCTCCGGGATTTTTGATTGCCTCCAACGGAGTCATTTTACTAAGCTCTCTTGCTGGCTTCCAGGCAGAAAACAATATTGTTATAGATGCTGCTAGACTAGTAACGATTAATACAAGGGGATGATACCGAAAGACTGCCTCCAGCCGTCCGGAAACATTTGCCGCATACCGATTAACCAGTTGAATTGCTCCATAAGCAAAAACAATTCCAAGAAGAATACCGACTAGGAATGGACCGGAGCTCAAAATAATTACTTCCTGCATAAGTACACTTCGAATCTGACGCGGCGTAGCACCTATACTGGAGAGGATACCAAATTGGTGTATTCTCGCATTCATAGAGACCGAAAAGGAATTGCGGATGATTAAAATCAAAGCAGTCGACACAAGCATCAGCAGGAAAAGATAGAACGACAACAAAAGAGGTGGCTCCTTATCCATGGGGTCATGAATCAGATACCTCGATAAAAGTAGCTCGTGATAGGTTACTGCATTTTCCTCCAACCCTAACCGCTCTGTAATTAATGGCATATCATGATAAATGCTTCTCTGATTATCAAAATAAAGATCGATCACCCTTGTCCGACCTTCCGATAGCTCTTCATTCACGATCACCTTCTTCACATTGGGAACGCTATCTATCTCAGATAACTGTTCCTCGCTTATCTCACCCAAAATGCGTCCCTGCCAGTCCCCTTCCTCTAATATGATCCGGTCAATTTCGTATATCCAAGCATTATAGAATAAGCTGCAAAGCAGTGACAGAAACAATGCAGCAATCAGCGCGGCCACCATAACAGTAATACCGGAGGATCTGTTATACTTGATGTAGCTTTTCGAATACTCCTTCCACATACAATCACTCCCTTATCTGATCATCTTAAATTACTCCTGTATCCGATCCTTGATAATAAGACCATCCTCAACGGTAATGATGCGATCTGCCTCCTGCGCGATCCTTTCATCATGGGTAATCAAAAGGATGGTCTGTTTCAGCTTACGGTTCGATAATTTTAGTTGATCAACTATCTCCTTCGAGTTATTCTTATCCAGATTACCCGTGGGCTCATCGGCGAGCAATAGCGCCGGTTGGTAGATAAGTGCTCTTGCAATCGCCACCCTCTGCTGTTGTCCTCCGGAAAGCTGATGGGGCAACGCTTTCCTTTTATCATTAATCCCCAGTGTTTGAAGAATTTGTTCAAAATACTCCTTATCCGGCTTCCTTTTATCCAAAAGCAGTGGCATGAGGATATTTTTCTCAACGGTCAAGGTGGGGATCAGATTGTAGAACTGATAGACCAGTCCAACCTTCCTTCTTCGAAAAATAGCCGCATCCCTCGTATTCAGTGCTCCGACATCAATACCGTCAACCAATACGGTTCCGGATGTCGGCTTATCGATACTACCGATAATATGTAGTAGTGTGGATTTACCAGAGCCGGATGCACCAACAATGGCAACAAATTCTCCTTCCTGAACGGACAAATTAATTCCCTTCAGAGCAGTAACCTGACTAGCTCCTTTTCCATAGATCTTTTTTAGATTATTGCATTTTAGTATCTCCATTACTAATCTCCTATCCCTTCCCTTGGCTTTCCTCTATAAAAAGACAGCCCCTTCGACAGTCAGGAGTGTCATTGGGCTGCTGACGATTTGCAGATAGATCGATGGGTCCCTCAAATTCTCAGATCTATTCCAGATTATTATACCATTCACTGAGTCCATACTCCACTACTATTCAATCAATAGTAATATTTTCCCTACCATTTACCAATATCAAACAAATGTTCCGATATAGAATTTGGAACTATTCAAAAAGTTAAGTTATATAAATATATAATCAAAAATGTTAATTTGGATTTTTATGAAGCTTGTAATCAAAAATTAATTTAGGATTTTTTATTAAGCTTGTAATCGAAAATGACATAAAACTTTATGAAGAATGCACTAAAAACAGCTGGCTATTTCACATTAGAGTGATATAACCAACTGCTCCATAATAACATCAAATTTGATCTTATTCATGCCGATTGCTTTCTAATTTCAATCCGATCCCTTCCAAAGTTCTCAACGGGATTGACATGCCAGAGTATATATCTCAATAATCTCATCCTTGGTCGGCTGCACCGGATTAGCCGGCATGCAGGTATCCGCCAGGGACAACTGGGCCAGCGCATTAAAATCTTCTTTTCTTATATTGAATTCCTGAAAGCTTTCCGGTATCTCCACCTGTCGGCAGAGTTTTCTGATATATTCTACACAGGCTTTTGTTGCTGCCTCCGGAGACATCTCACCACTGCCCGGAAGCTCCAATGCCTCCGCAATTAATTGAAAGCGCTTCTGAACCAGGGGGGACTTGCCGTTAAATTCCATAACATAGGGCAGCAGAATGGAATTACATACCCCATGGGGAAGATTATATAATCCGCCCAGGGAGTGAGCCATGGCATGTACCATACCAAGGCCTCCGTTGGAGAAGGCCATTCCTGCGGTATACGCCGCGTAAGCCATCATGTTTCTGCTTTCCATATCGTTACCGTCCTTTACAGCACGGGGAAGATAATTCTTAATTGTTCGGATTGCCCATAAGGCGTCCTTGTCGGTCAAGGGAGTGGCATCTCTTGCCAAAACCGCCTCAATAGCATGGGTCATGGCATCCATGCCGGTTGCTGCGGTAAGCTTCTTCGGCATTGACCTCATAAAGCCGGAATCATTAATCGCAATACTCACCATACAATTGCTGTCGACCATAACCATTTTTGAATGGTTCTTTGGATTAGTAACAACATAAAAGGTGGTTACCTCGGAACCGGTTCCTGCTGTAGTATTGACAGCAACAATGGGAAGAGATGGCTTCTTCGACTTATTGACTCCTTCATATTGCTCTACCTCTCCGCCATTGGTAATCACAATCCCCACTGCCTTTGCCGTATCAATCGCTGAGCCTCCACCTACTGCAACCAGAAAATCAACCTCTAAGGCTCTGGCTGCCGCAATGCATTCATTGATTACATCAATGGTTGGATTCGGAAGCACCTTATAATAAATCGCATATTCTACTCCGGCCTTAAGAAGCTCATCACCGACACGGGTTGCCGTTCCTGATTCATATAAGAATTGATCCGTAACAATCAGGGCACGTTTCAGATTTCTCTTTCTCAGTTCCGCGGGTAGCTGGCAGATTGAGCCTTCCCCGAAGAAGCTGGTTTGAACCGAGTTTACTCTTTGTATCTGCATCTTATCTCCATTCCTAAGTATATTAATATTCTTTTCCGGTCACTTTGCAACAAGCTTAGAATTCGATATTACGGTAATCCTTGGGATCGATTTTCTTTAACATCAGCATCTCTTCTCTCGTAGGAAGCTTCGTGTATTCCAGCTTAGAATACTTCACCTCAAAGGCTGTATTTGCCACCACCTCCTCCAGACTGGAGGTAGGATGGATCGTATCCAATATAAGCTCACCGGTCTCCAGCTTAAAAATGCATAGGGGTGTCACAATACGGTCAATATTCCCCCTGGTGGTAACAAAATCCACCTTATCAACAAAGGTCCTCTTATCATGCTTTGTTCTCCAGATAATTGCCCGCTTTGTCGTCGGAATTAACACCGCACTTCCTGCACCGCCCGGCATTCTCACCTTTGGTTTATGATAATCACCGATCACGGAAGCATTCACATTACCATGAACGTCAAACTGTATCCCACTTAAGAAGGCAACCTCCAATCCCCCTCTCATGGACAGGTCAAACACCTCCGCCAGCGGAAATTCCGCTACGCATTGTTCGAACAGCTCCGCACCTGCACTGGTGTATTTCTGAAGATTTCTCGGCTTTGGGTCTACACCACCGGGAATATTGAGATGTACCGCATTGGGTGCATGGAGGGCTTTTGCCAGTCGTAGTGCAATCATTGGCATATGGGATGAAACTCCGTGAAATACCTTATCATTATCCTGGATTAGTCTTGCCATGGAGCAGATCATAATATCGGATGGTCGATATTGCTCCGCATTGTAACGACCAAATTCCTTCGCCATCTCTACCATCACCTCACCATCCCTTTGCTCTCTCTTAATTGATACTTATTCAAAAATTCGTCTAAGTCAGCCATATCCTTAATCATCTTAAAGTCATCCAGCTGCTTCCGGTCAATGTCGTACTTGGACGGACACGAACAGGGCGCGGCACCCTTAGGTGCATGAACCACCGCATTAACCAAGAAATGTGGAATATCCGCCTTTTCCGATGAAAACACAAATTTACTTTCCGGTACAATGGTTTCCGCTGATAGGATGACCTTTTTGGCAGCTCTGCTAAATAATACATCCTCGAATTTCGGTCCGATTATTCTGGCATTTCCGTTGATATCCGCTTCCTGTACATGAATCAACGCAACATCCGGTACCAATGCCTTTACCACGGTAATCATTTCATTCGAAAACGGATCCTCGATTCGTTTAAAATAGTCATTCACCTCAATTAAATCACTGATTTGGAGCCCCTTGACCGGCATAAAGCCAATTCCCATGCTTGCTGCTCGAAGTGCAGATATCACTGTGTAGCAGGCATGCTCGTTCCCCTTCACCTCACCGCTCTGAACGGCCTTTCGATAAAAGCCGGCAAGGGAATATTCTGTCTCATAGCTGATAAAGCCAGCATCCACACTGCTGACACAGCCTGCCAGACAGAGTAAATCCACATCCATGGCACCGGCCGTCTTCACCAAACGTAGATTTTTCTTTTTCTGCCTTGCTATCTCATAAACCAAAGCCATTGGCGCACGGTGCAGCACATTGCCGCCGATACCTACCATGTCCTGATCCCGTATGAGCTCCACCGCTTGGCTGAGTGACATTAACTTATTCATGCGATCCTCCTCTATACAGCTACTTTGCGATATTGCATGCGATCTGAATGGCATCCCATACACCGGCAAAGGGAGGGGCATAAGCCAGATCGGTCATCCCCAGCTCCTCCGTTGTCATTCCGGCATGGATCGCAACAGCAAAGGTATCTATTCTCAAAACAGCACCCTTTTGGCCACAGGCCTGAGCACCCAGTATTTTGTGAGTTCCCTCTTCATAGATTAATTTAATGGTAATCGGCGTCGGATTTGGATAGTAGGCCGGATGATCATTCGCCTGGACAACAACCGTTTTATATTTTTTCTTTAACCGCTTTGCATCGGCCTCACCAAGTCCGGTTCTACCTAGCTCCAAGTTACACACCTTTATGGCCGCTGAACCTAATGCACCGATAAATTTCTGATGCTCACCCACAATATTAGCCCCGGCAATTCGACCGCATTTATTCGCCACGGTACCAAGAGCCAGATAGCTGTCCTCTTCCATTATTTCGTTATATACCATAATGCAGTCCCCTGCAGCATAAATATCCTCCACAGAGGTTCTCAGCTCACGATCCACAAGTATGGCACCGTTTTTAGCCATGCGGATACCGGTATCCTTAAGAAAAGCAGTGCTTGGACGTACTCCAACGGAAACAATAACAAGATCCGTATCATAAATCCCCTGATCGGTCTCAATCTTACTTACGGCTGTCATCCCATGAAAGGCCTTTACCTTCTCCTTCAGATGGACCTTGACCCCGTGCTTTTTGATTTCATTCAGCGCAAGCTCTGATAGCTCTGCATCAAAGGGGGTCAGAATTCGCTCCGCGGCCTCTACTAATCGAACCTCCTTACCGAGATTCAAAAACGCTTCCACACATTCAATTCCAATATAGCCACCACCTACTATCGTTACCCTTTTGATTTCCGGTCTTCCTGCATACTCCTTTAGAAAAATACCATCCTCCAGGGTCTTCAAAACATGAACCCCCATCAGCTGTGTTCCGGGAAATGGAGGTACGATGGATGCTGCTCCGGTAGCAATCATCAGCTTGTCATATCGATCAATGAACATGGCACCATCCTGACTGTTTCGGACGAAGACCTGTTTCTTTTCCACATCGAGTTTTACAACCTCATGATGTAAGAAGGTTTGAATACCCGCTTCTGTAAATTTCTCCTGGGTTCGTGCAATCATACGTCGATAGTCATCATTAAAATCACCTACGTAATACGGAAGACCACAGGCACCGTAGGAAAGAAAACCACCCTTTTCATATACCACTACCTCCGCTGTCTTATCCATTCTGGCAATCTTAGATGCCGCCGACATACCAGCTGCAACGCCACCTATAATAATTACTCTCATAATAGCTCCAGTCCGCCCTTCTCAGGGCTAGCATAATTGTTCAGCCATAATCATTATCCTAGTCCATGCTGTTAATTCGATACTCTGCGTCCGCCATAGCTTCCCTAGCAGACTTTCGGCCCGCAAAGGCGTTTGCTATCTCCTCATACAACACACCGTTTTTATCACCGGCACCTGATATATTCGGGAGAGGTTTTGCATGTTCAATCATGTTAAGCTGACATTCATACCAGGGATACTGAGCTCTTCCCTCGATATAACTCCCTCTTCTTACCGGTGCACCGCTACAGCCTCCGGCAAGCTTATCCACCTCGGGAGAACGAAGGAAACGAAGCAGCTCCTGCGCCTCTTCCTTCTTCCTGCTGTTGGCACTGATTGCAAAGGACCAGGTAACATTCCAGGCAGTTTCAAGAGTGGCAAAGCCCAAATCCTCTCTCTCTTCACATTCCTCGTTATACACGACACCGAGCTGACCACTCCAAGTAATTGCCATAGCCGCTTGCTTCTTCTGTATCGCCTGTGCCACCTGTTCATTACCATAGGTATCCGTATCGGAGGGGGCATATTGTCTAAGCTCAAGATATGCCTCAAGTCCCTGAATCACTTCCGGGTTATTACAGGTTGCTGCAAGGCTATCGGTATCATAGACGTCCCGTCCCTGCATTCGAAGAAAGGGAAGTGCATCCGTAAATATTTCGGAGGAATGCGCTTTCATGACGATGGCCTTCCTCTCATTCCCCTCTCCAAGACTTTTTGCAATTTGAATGTATTCCTCGGGCGTAATGACATTTCCCGGTAACCGTCCATACTTCTCCTTCATTATACTTTTCCGATAAGCAATCATATGCCCATCACAAAAGGAGGGAGAGAGATATGTGGTTCCTTCATAGCTCATTTCCTGAAGAATTGTTGGCAAAATATCCTCAGCCTCCAGCTCAATCGCGGCCAAATAGCCCTTCTTGGCAAAATCCCTCAACCACAAATGACCGGCTATCATAATGACATCATAATGCGCTTTATTGTCAAAGACCTCCAGCATCGTCTTATAGTAAGCTTCCCAAGGTACAATATCAAACTGAACCACTGTACCAAAATTCTTTAGAATATTATGCTTTGTATCAACATAAACCGCAACGGCAGGGTCGGCTACCGCTAAAACCTTAATTACCGTATTGTTCATTAATATCCTCCTATCCAGAGAAAAAGAGCTGTTGCCGAATACTTAGAATAAGATTTGTAATCTCTTGACTAGTACTCTTCAACAGCCCTGATCCGTTCATCTTACTCTCCAGTTTGCGGCGGTGCATCCACAATTCCAACTACAAAAGCATCCAAGGGAGCAGACCTTTCTAACGCATACTGTGTTGTATTATCCGTGGTTATCAGTACCAGCTCGCCGATTCCTGCACCTAAAGTATCCGCTGCAACGAAGATGTTGGATTTATCACCGTAAAATGGCTCCACAAGCAGCAGCTTATAACCAACCAGATTACTACATTTCCGCGTAGAAACGATTGTACCCTTTACTGTACCTAATGTCATCCTTCTCTCCCTTTCTGCTTTTCATTATCTTTGATTACAGTTACAATTTGTCCCTGTTGAATTTGAAAGGCACTTGCATCATCCGTATCTATATGACAATCCAGGGCATAATTGGGGCTGACGCGAATACTTACATTATGTAATATACCGCCCTTATCCCCCTGCACCTGCACCTGTACCTTCTCTCCATCCTTCACCCGAAAGGCAATTGCGTCCTCCGGAGTCATATGGATATGTCGGTCAGCAATGATGACCCCCTTTGATAGGGTAACCTCGCCTTTGGGACCTCGCAGAATAATCCCGGGCGTCGAATCAATATCACCGGAGGTCTTGACCGGTGGATTCACACCTAGCTTTCTCGCATCGGATCTTGCAACCTCAATCTGAGTACGAGGACGTTCCGGGCCAAGCACTCTTACCTTCTCAATCGTCCCCTTGGGACCTACCAAATCCACCGTTTCATTCGCAGCGAACTGCCCCGGTTGGCTTAATGGTTTAAAATGGGTCAATTGATATCCTTGTCCAAACAACCGATCTACATGCTCCCTGGTTAGGTGGACATGCCTGGCAGAAATGCCTACCGGTACCTCCGTCTTAACTTCCTGATATTTATGTAGATTTTCAATTACAAGTCTAGTTACGACCTCAATTAACTCTTTGTTGTAGACCATATCCTCAACCTCTACTTCCTATAAAACCATACCGTATCGTAAAATATCGGTAAGCTTATGCTTACTATTTAATCAACGGAAGGATGGAGGAAACTCCGTTATGAGGTCTCGGGATTACATGTACAGCAACCAGTTCACCGAGTCTTGAAGCAGCTTCCTGACCTGCTTCGGTAGCAGCCTTTACTGCCCCTACATCACCCTGTACTAACACGGTTACTAAACCGGAGCCGATTTTTTCAGTTCCAACCAATTCTACCGCTGCAGCCTTAAGCATGGCATCCGCAGCTTCTATGGAGGCAACAAGACCCCTGGTTTCAATCAAGCCCAGTGCCTGCATACCTGATTTTTTTACCGCTTTTCCTTCTGTATTTTCTGTTGCCATTATGTTACCGCCTTTCTATTTGCCAATCAGATCTAAAAGTTTAATAATCTGTGGATGCGGATTACTAATCGTTACCGCAACCTTTAGGTTATCATTGCCAATCAAGTCTCCGGCTGCATTTGCGGCTTCAATCGTCGCATTCACAGCAGAGGTTTCACCAGCTACAATGGTATGTACCATTTTGCCGCCAAGTAATTTCTGGCAGCTTACAACCTCTACGTCCGCGGCCTTTAGCATCGCATCCAGTACAACAATCGAGTTTGCCAGATGACTTACTTCAACTACGCCAATTGCGTTCATTTTCAATTTTGCAGCCCCTTACTATTTGATTGCCGGAAGAATCTTCGCGATGTCCGCATGAGGTCTGGGAATCACATGTACTGCAACCAATTCACCAAGTCTGGAGGCTGCTTCCTGACCGGACTCTGTAGCCGCCTTTACAGCACCAACCTCACCCTTTACAATAACTGTTACTAAACCGGAACCAATCTTCTCTGTTCCTACTAATTCTACATCTGCTGCCTTAAGCATAGCATCTGCTGCCTCTATTGATGCTGTTAAACCTCTTGTTTCAATCATTCCAATTGCCGACATAATAATTACCTCCATATAATTTTTTATTTACTTCTTTTTTTATTTTTATCATTCATTTTAACCTTAGTGATACGTGCGAGTTTTTCAACGCCCTCGTAGGGCAGTTCAATCATTGCTGTAATGATCTCTTTTCTATCATTAAATCTAAGAGCAGCCTCTTCTGCTACTTCAATTGCTACCTTTACATCGGAAATGCTGCCTTCGAATTTAACCTGAGCGGTTAATGGTATAAAAGCACTTGTATCCTTGGGATTTATGGTATCAATACCTAGTATCTTGATATCTGCTGCCTTACAGGCCTTATCCATCGCATACAGTAGGGCTCCATATCCTGCACACTCTAAAAATCCAATCGCCATTTCTTACCTCTTTCTGTATATAACAGATGAACATTGTAGGACATTCTGTATGCCAGTTACCTGCAGAATACTCTTGGCTTTCGGTCACCTTATCGGGTACACCGATTATATTACTCGAAGTCCTCCGTCCGCTAGCGAGCATCTTCTGCGTCTTGTAAAGCTCTTTGCATTGGTAATTCCTTCTCCCGTAGGACCGGCTATTGTCATGGTCGCATGTCCTTCGCCACCAATCCCTACTCCCTGCAAGGTACATCCATTTTTTACAAAGATGGTCGTTTCTACTTTTTTTGCGAATTTCGTCATATGATCCACATTCTTAGAAAACATCGATGCGGTATGGCGGTTGCTATCCTCGGCAATTAACGCATATTTTATAGCCTCGTCCAGAGTATTGCAGCGAACGATGGGTAGAACCGGCATTAACTGCTCCACCAGTACAAAGGGATGGTCATGGGCCACATCACAGATTAGAAGTCTAATATCTGATTTGCCGGGAATACCGATTGCTTCTAACATCTTGCCGGCGTCCTGACCAACCCATTTTTTATTCACCTGATATTCACCATCGTAGACAAATACCAACTTCAGAAGCTCTTCTAGCTGAACCCCATTGAGTAGGAACGCTCCTTCCTCCACCATATGATAGATAAAATCACTGGCAACCTCATTGAGAACAAATACTTCCTTCTCAGCCAGGCATAATAAATTGTTATCAAAGGATGCTCCATAGAAAATATCCTTTGCTGCCTTTTTGATATCCGCGGTCTCATCTACTATAACCGGTGGATTCCCTGCTCCGGCACCGATGGTCTTCTTACCGGATCGAAGCAAGGAATTCACCATGGGCATTCCACCGGTACCAACCATAAGACGAACCTTAGGACTGGAGGTTAAGGCTTTTACGGTTTCCATGGTCGGTTCCTTTACCATGGTAATCAGATTCGCCGGTCCTCCGTTTTCCACAATCGTCCGATGTAAAAGCTGTAAGCAATAAGCACATACATTTTTCGCTGCGGGATGAACATTAAATACAACCGAATTCCCACCGGATATCATACTGATGGTGTTGTTAAT
>JAEYXC010000117.1 GCA_023428655.1 Bacillota bacterium
CCATCGTTCCGATTAGGTATACCACGGAGCAATATTATGATGTTGCAGTGACTAGAAATAAGAATGGATATTCTATTGAGATAGAAAAGAAGGATTTTGCTCAGCCGGTCACTCACACACCGGAGGACTACAATTTTCCGGACAAATTATATGAGGATTTCCGGGAGAATGCATTTGCCTGGGGAGTTCTCCATGAGGATGAATTAATTGCTGTGATAGAAACTGATCCGGAGCTTTGGACTAATCGGTTAAGAATTACAGAGCTTTGGGTAGACGAGCCATTCCAAAAGAAGGGGATTGGTCACGCACTGATGGAGATTGCCAAAGAGCAGGCAAGATTGGAACGTAGACGAGCTATTATACTAGAATCACAGTCCTGCAATGTGAATGCAATTGATTTTTATCTACACGAGGGCTTTCAATTGATTGGTATGGATACCTGCTGCTACAAGAATAATGATTTACAGCGTAAGGAAGTCAGAATTGAGCTTGGTTGGTTTCCGCAAGAAAAGAAGAAATTAGTGCGCGACGAGATAGAAATAAGAATGGAAACCGAGGATGACTGGTACGAAATAGAGCGGATGACCCGTAATGCATTTTGGAATAAACATAAACTAGGATGTGATGAGCATTATTTGGTTCATAAATTACATCAGCATAAGGACTATATTCCCGAGCTTAGCAAAATTGCAGTGAAGGACGGAGCTATCATCGGATATATTATGTATTCCAAGGCTCGTATTGTAGATGAAGCTACTACACATGAGATATTAACCTTTGGACCACTTTGTGTAGATCCAAAATGGCAGGGTTGCGGTGTGGGAGAGCTACTACTGCAGGAAACCATGCAACTAGCGACAGAGAAAGGGTATCAGGGAATTGTGATATTTGGAGAACCGGATTATTATCCGAGGATTGGATTCAAAACCTGTGATCACTTTCAGATTACCACTCCGGATGGTAAAAATTTTCCTGCCTTCATGGGAATTGAACTGACCAAAGATGGTATGAAGGATATAAAAGGTAAGTTCTACGAATCGGAAGCATTTGAAACGCTGCCGGCAGAAGAGGTGGAGGAGTTTGATAAACAATTTCCACGATTACATCGCTTGAAATTTCCTGGGCAATGGGGGGCTTAAATTAATCCGTGTGATTATTACACTGTTATGAAAATATGGGATAAATATTGCATAAGAACTGTTTGATCCAAGAAATCGATAATTATGGCTTGTTTAATATAGGAGGGAATTAGAATGCTTCAAAATATTATCATCGGTGACTTAACAATTGATTGTTCTGATGCATATCGTGCCAGAGAGTTTTATGCCGAACTCACCGGATGGGAAAGGACGATTGCTTTTGATTGCTTGGCATTGAAAACTAACAATGGTATGACACTGTTGTTTGTAGAGCCAGATGATATCCCGTATCATCCTCCCGTTTGGCCAGAAGAATACGGAATGCAGCAAAAGCAAATGCATTTTAATTTTCAGGTGGACGATTTGCCTTTCGCAGTGGAGGAAGCAATACGTCTCGGTGCAACCAAAGCAGTCGCACAATTTGGTGAGGAACATTATGTGACAATGCTTGATACCGAAGGGCATCCTTTTTGCCTTTGTAGAAAATAAAAGATTGATCCAAACTAACTTATTATCAGCCTAAGAAATATTGGGTCTAACATCAAAGGGAAAGGAGATAATCATGGAAAATGCAATTCAAAATGAAGTATTAAATTGTATCCTTACACGCAGAAGCACCAGGAACTATCAGGATCGACAGATTGACGCATTGCAGCTGGATACACTTCTTAATGCAGCAGTTTGGGCTCCAAGTGGAGGAAATAATCAGACCTGGTTATTTACTGCAATTCAGAATCGAGAGGTTTTGATCAAGCTTAACGAATTGGTGAAAGAAGGATTTCAGAGCTGGATTCCGGACGATGATTACCCAGGGAAGTTGGGTGCCAAAGCAGCTTCTGAAAAACCCAACTACAATTTTTATTACAACGCTCCAACCCTAATAATTGCCTCTAATCGGCCGGGATATGAAAATGCGATGGCAGATTGTTCCCTTGCCCTAGAGAACATATTTCTTGCAGCACAGTCACTCGGTCTTGGCAGTTGTTATATCAATCAATTGCACTGGCTACGCAATGATTCGGACATACGCGACTTTCTTTTCGAGCTTGGTATTCCGAGAGAGCATACCACCTGTTCTGCAGCTGCCATTGGGTATGTAGGGAAGGAGTCCTTTGCACCGCCCCGTAAGCATGGAACGATAAATATTATACGGTAAAGTGCGCGGATGGCTGGAAGGAGTATTCGAATATGCACATATATACAAAAAGGCTGCTATTAGTCCCGTTAGGACAGCAATTTCTTATATCTACCCACAAGTATGCGAGTGATATAGAGAACACAAAATACATGGTGCATTTACCAAATTTCAATTTAGATGAGACAAGAAATTTTTTGGATCGTGTAGAAGCAGAGTGGCAAAAACAATGGCCTGAGTTTTATGAACTCGCAATTCTAATTGATCATGAGCATATCGGTGCGATTAGTCTCTATAGGAATGAAGATTATACGGAAGGTGAGCTTGGCTGGATTATCAGTAAAGAGCACTGGGGAAACGGATATGCATCCGAAGCCGCACAAGCTTTAATCGACTTTGGGATGCAGGAATTGAAAATCCGTAGATTTATCGCACACTGTGATAGTGAAAATGTCAATTCCTATAAAGTGATGGAGAAGCTAGGTATGTCATTTGAAAGTAAAACGCGAGGTCGTAAGAATAAAGGATCGGATGAGGACAGAGAAGAGCTAATGTACTCACTAGAAATTATATAGATTATAATCCCATACCTGGAGCCGCCATTATAATTAATTTATCAAAAGATATTCAAGAGGATTGTTAATGAGATGATTTACTTGATAGAATGACTTTGAATGGTTAGAAGTTGTATTATTTATATAAGTCAGGGGGGCAAAGTTTGATAAAAGAATCGTACATAGAATATGAATCATTTTACGGATGCAATACGAAAAGCTTGTTCTTAACCCATGATCCAAAATCGAAATCACTTGTAGTGCTCTTTCCAGGTAATAAATATCACGTTGATAAGTCGCTTTTGTATTATGCCAATATGGCAACACTTCTGAAGGGTTGCGATGTATTAGGTTTAGAATATGGATTTTATAAAGCGAACAAAACATTTGATTTTGAGGATTTTGATAAGGTCGTTGATGAAATTATGAATATAATCAATGAATGTACCTTAAGCTCCTATTCAAGAATTTATTTCATAAGTAAGAGCTTAGGTACCTTATTTGCCGGAGAAATATCCGATCAGAGGAGAGACCTTGATATTAAGAATCTGTTTCTTACACCAATAGAAAAGACGGTTCCCTATTTGTCAAATAAGGATTGCATTGCCGTCACAGGCTCAAAAGATAAGTCTTTCCCTATCTCATGTTTGGATTTTGTAAGAAATAATACTAAATCAGAAATCATTATTATTGATGAGGCGAATCATAACCTTGAGACAGAAATAAGTGCAAGTGTTAACTTGGAGATTTTACAACAAATCGTGAAAATATGCGAGAATTTTGTTACCTAAACCAACACCAAAGCATTATTGATCAAGAGACAAGTGGATTGGAAAGACTGAAAAGGAAAAGAGAGTGGTTTCGATGAATGCATTTTGGATAATAATGCCCCTTATTATGATCAGATTTGGCCTTTTATATATGCTAGATAAGGAGTCCTTAAGACGTGCCGCCTATTTTGCTCCACTGGTTGGTAGAGAAAAGGTGGCTTACTGGGCTTATCAGCTTTCTAATAGCCTGATTATCATATATCTATGCTTTTTGAAGATTACAACGGAGCAACATTGGTTGTATTTTGGGGTGCTGACCTATGGATTGGGTATCCTATTATGCTTTATTTCCACATGGAATTTTGCAAAACCTAAGGAGAACGGGATCAATCAAAACGGACTCTATCGAGTCTCCCGTAATCCGATATACATGGCTTACTTTATCTATTTTTTGGGTTGTGTAATCCTTACTCAGTCATTGATATTACTTGGATTGCTAATTGTCTTTCAAATATCTGCGCACTGGATTATTCTGTCGGAGGAACGATGGTGTATTCAGAAATTTGGGGACGAGTACATTAATTATATGAAAAAGGTAAGGCGTTACATTTAGAGGCATTAAGTGATTGTGATTTTATATTAGTATCAATGTGAAGTGAAAATATGGATACGTGGTGGTGATTGAAATTTATTTATATCATTATTTTGATAAAACAGTCGGCCCTTTTGTTAACTTATCAGAATTGCCGATGGAGGAAGCGAAGGTGTTACTTAGTACCATTAAAGAAGTGAAACCGAATTCCCAATGTGCCAAGAGACATGATCAGTATGTTGAGTATAGGCATAATTGTGAGAATATAATACGGTCTGAATTCACCAAAAGGGGGGGCGTCGTAAACAGGCTTTCACCGCATTATATGGTGGTCGAGCATAGCCCATGGTTAAGCACATGGTATGAAAACAGTGATTTTATCAAGATTCCTATAGAGGAATTCGACCTAAGGACTATTTCATTTACATACGGTGATTCAATGCCTACCTTTAGCCCGACCATAAACGATGGGAAGGAATATCGCCATAAGCTATATACCTATCATGAAATATTAAACATAATTGAGAAATATGGTTTGCCACAGGATTGGAATGATGATGGTAAATTCGGTCCGGAACGATATATTGAAGCCCATATATGGAGCGACGAAACAATCAATAAATATCGATCTTATAACAACATCACCAGCAATAAATCCTAATAATATCCGGTGTAGTACAACCCATTTAGAACAGTAGTTAAAGAAGGTATGAAATTTACAGGAGCCATTACTGAGTATAGATTGGATATATGTTTGAAAACATAGAAAAACTTTATGGAGGTATGTTGTGGGTGAATTAGATAATATACAAAAGATAATATTCGACAATAAGTTAAAACATGGCTTTAATACGACAAATGTTGAATTAGAGTTATGCTTTGCACATGGTGAGTTGGCTGAGGCATTTGATGCATATCGAAAAAAAATGTCTTTGGTTGGCGAAGAATTGGCAGATGTTGCAATATACTTATATGGAATTGCAGAAATTTTAGGTTATGATCTAAATGAAGAAATAATTCGAAAAGTAAATAAGAATAAGGATCGTATATACAAAGAAGTAAACGGTGTTAGAATACGAATAAGTGAAGCATAGGATTTATTATTTATATAAAGGGGGAGCTATGGAATTTTTTGATGTATTGGATGAGCAGGGGAATAAAACCGGCGAGATAATTGAACGAAATGAAGCACATAAAAAAGGAATATGCCATCGGGTGGTTCAAGTATGGATTATGAATTCAAAAAACGAATTGCTTCTTCAAAAGAGAAGTGCAAATAAGGATTCATGCCCGAATATGTGGTATGTATCTCTTGGCGGACACATTGAAAGCCAGGAAGACAGTAAGCAAACAATAATCAGAGAGTTTGCAGAAGAGTTAGGACTCGATATCTCTAAGCAAATAGATCAGGTTCAATACCTATATACCTTTAAGGAAATTTGTGTTCTCAATAATGGACAATTTATCGATAATGAATATTACGATGTCTATCTTCTAAGAATGGATCTGGATCCGAATACATTAGTGCTTCAAGAGGATGAGGTTTCTGAAGTAAAATTTATGGGATATCAGGAATTTAAGCAGGCGGTTATAAACAAAGATAAAAGCTATTGGATCCATGAGGAGGGCTTTCGTATTTTATTTCATTACCTTGAAAATAACATGATTAATTAAAGTCATTCTATTATAGGTTGTTATTCAGCTTAACCAATCTTGAAATACAATTATTATAGATGAACTTCTTGTATCCGGAGGAAATAATGGAAGAAAAAGACATTGGAATGATTTGTGAGACGCATCGATTACCGTGCAATAAAGTAACGAAAGCAATCGGTAATAATGATATATTCTTTATTGATGAAAGGTATTTGATACGAACCTCGAGACAATCCATGCATGACGAACAAACAAAGTTTGATCGCATTAGGGATTTGAAGTATGTTCCTAGAATTCTTCATGCTTCTGACCAAAGTAGTTCAAATAATTTTTATTACCTTATTGTTGAGTATATCAAAGGGGATGAATTATTTTCCATTTATCATGATCTCTCTGAACAACACAGATATGATATCGGCACTCGGATTGCTGATTTTCTAATTGATCTTCATACAATAAAGGGAGAAAAGTATGACATCGGGCATTATGTGCCAATCATACCGGGATACGATAAATCGTGGAGATCGGGACATGAGAAATATTGGGATTACATCTACAAAGGACTTACAGATATTCAGCTGCCTAGCGAAGGGAAGGAACTTTTGGAGTTAAGTAGCAAATATATCACCGCGAACCTATCCTGTTTGGATATTGAGAACGGTCCGGTATTATTACATAATGATTTTCATTATAAAAATATAATTATCCAGAGTCATACCTTGTCCGGTGTCATTGATTGGGAGTGCTCACAATACGGGGAACCGGACTTTGACTTAATCCACTTATTGCACTGGTGTTTATTTCCTCCGGAAAAAGCCCTGGATATGTCGAAATTGTGTAATGCGGTACTTCAAAAATACTTGGAGCAATGTAGGGTACCTAATATCGAACAAAGATTAACGATTTACTTGTTAGAACATGATTTTATCCAAATATTATGGAGTAAGGGAAAAAGAGCCGAAGAATTTCTCCCAAGAATAAAGTGTTGGGTTAATGGAGAAGTAGAAAGTTATATGCAAAATCTGAGGACAAGCCATTCATGCTGAGCAAAATGCATTGCTGAATTGTTCGCGGGAGCAAACATTAGGGGCGGATTTATACCTTGCCGGAATCAATCCGGGAGATAATTCTGTTCATAGAGCAAAGCCATGTCCGTTATGTGCCAGATTAATTATTCAGGCCGGTATTGTAAATGTAATTTTGCGTATTGGTGAAAAGGAAAATGAGTATATTGTTATTCCTGCACATAATCTGATATGGCATAACGACAGATGAAAATTATACGATAAGAACGGAGGATATCATGAAAAGAGCTTCTAATCAAAGAACTAATATTATTGGGGCGGGAGAGGTCGGTTATGCCACTCCTATTGATATGGAAACAAAAAACGTTCATGAAGCAAATCGTTCCTTTTGGGACACGAAAGGGAATGAGGTTATCGGTACAACGGCACTCCCTATGTATGGAGCATTTGTGTCGGAAGAAAAATGCCATCTTTTTGGTGATGTATCGGGAAAAAGGTTACTGGAAATTGGCTGTGGAACAGGGCATTCTCTCAAATATCATGGGGATCGTAAAGCGTTAGAGCTCTGGGGATTGGACATTTCTGAAAAGCAAATAGCGAAGACTAGAGAATACCTATCCCTTCATAGTATAGAAGCAAATTTGATCTGCTCACCAATGGAAGAGGCATGTGGGATCCCATTCGGTTACTTTGACTATGTTTATTCGGTTTATGGTGTGGGTTGGGCTACGGATTTGGTAAATACCTTTCGAAGAATCGCTTCCTATCTAAAAAAGGACGGCATCTTTATTTTCAGCTGGTCTCATCCGATCCATAAATGCGTTGCGGTTGAAAAGGATACTTTGCTATTTAAGAAAAGTTATTTTGATGAAGCTTGGTATTCTGTTTCCTTGGATGGAGGTACAATATCGTTATCGGATCGTAAATTATCAACCTATATCAATGCTCTTGCCAAAGCAGGGTTTGTCATTGAAGAGATGATAGAAGAATCGGATAGCGAGTTACTTCAATTATCCCAGGATAATGACTTTGCCCAAAAAGCTAAAATGCTACCTGTAACATTCGTTATCAAAGCAAGGAAATTATAGTAATAAACATTAAGATATGTTTAAGTAGAACTATGGAGTGATATTTCTCCGGACAGTCTATTGGCAGAAAGGAAACATTATGACAAATAGTGAAATTATAAAGATTGCGATGCAACAGTCTGCGATTGACAGTAATTGCAATATGGAAGACTTTAAAAAACTTGAAAACAAAATTGTTATCTCTGGTCAAAATACCAATGCTAGAAAATATTTGGAATTGCCTTTTTATTGTGATCTAACCTCCTATGGTAATAATATTGTAGCTTCGGTTTCAGAAGAATTGGTAGAATTAGTAGGTGAGTATATTTCGAAATATCCGGTGGAGCATTGTTTTGAGACACCCAATCTTCATATATTGAGTGAAAAACTAAAGCCATTTAGCTTAAATATATGTTTTATGGCAGAATACTTTTTGCCCGATATGGAAGCCATAAAAATGATCACTTGTGAATATGAAACTCAAATTTTGGAGCCGGATCAATTCTCGTCTTATTATTTACCGGAATGGGGAAATGCGCTATGTGAAAAGCGTAAGCATTTAGATGTTTTAGCGGTTGGTGCATTTGATCACGGAAAACTTATTGGTCTTGCTGGCTGCTCAGCTGATTGTGATACCATGTGGCAAATTGGGGTTGATGTATTGCCTGAATATCGAAGGCAAGAGATTGCTTCTAGTCTTACGAGTAAACTTGCTATTGAAGTATTAAACAGGAATATCGTTCCGTTCTATTGTTGTGCATGGTCAAACATAAAATCGGCGCGGAATGCAATTAAGAGTGGATTCAAACCGGCTTGGGTTCAGGTTACTGTAAAAACCAATGATTATATTGCTGAATTGAACAAGTAAGATTATTGAATGAAATGGAAGGAAGCACTATGAAACACATTGCAATTCTATCCGATACACATGGCTTGTTACGAGAATGTGTCAAAGCAGAGCTGGAGGTGGCTGATCTCATCCTTCATGCAGGGGATATTGATAACCCTATCGTTCTGGAAGCCATGCAAAGGTATGGAGAGACCTATGTAGTTCGAGGTAATAATGATAAGGAATGGGCAGAATACTTGCCCTTGAACCTGACAATTACAATCGAGGGTGTTAGATTCCTTCTGGTTCATAATAAGAAGGATATTCCTAAGAACTTGAAGGATGTGGATGTGGTGATCTATGGTCATTCCCACAAATATTTTACTGAGGTTATTAATGGAGTGCTGTTTCTTAATCCGGGTAGCTGCGGAAGGAGACGATTTAAGCTGGACATTACCATGTGCCGTATGTTTGTAAATGAGGGGAAATATGAGTATGAGGAGGTAGTGCTACCCCTAGATTCGACTCAAAGGTAATTATAAAAGAATATATTATTTGTAATTATGGAAGAAAAAGTATATAATCACCATATAAAATTTGATTTATACCAATCAAAATGAATAGGGGGGCATTATGGATTTTAGAAAAGTGTTTGACGAGATACCGGAGCAATTTGAGCAATGGAGACCAAGGTACTGCGAGGAGCTTTTTGCTGATCTGATTGAGTATGCAAAGCTAGGACCCGGAAAGACGGTGCTTGAAGTAGGACCGGGTACCGGACAAGCCACAGAGCCAATCTTAAAGACAGGTTGTTCTTATTTTGCGATAGAATTGGGTGAGAATTTTACGGAATTTATGAAAAGCAGGTATGGGGCTTATGATAATTTCAGAATCGCAAATGCTGACTTTGAGACCTATGAATTTGGCAATGCTAAATTCGATTTGGTATATTCTGCGGCAGCCTTTCAATGGATCCCCGAACAAATTGGATACCCGAAGGCCTATGATTTATTAAAAAGCAATGGGGCATTTGCTTTGTTCATGATAAACCCCGACCCACAGCCCGGTGGCGGCTATACGGATGAACCGGTCTATAGAAGATTGCAAGAGGTATATGCAAAGTTTTTTCATCCTACGACGGAGTACAAATGCAAACTAGACTATGATGTACGAGATAAATATGGTTTTGTTCATCTTGAGTGTCGTGAATACCGAAAAACCAGAGAGTACAATGCGGACGAATACGTTTCTTACATCAGCACACATGCCGACCATATAACACTCCAAGAACCCGATCGAACTAATTTTTATGAAGGTATCCGAGAGGTGATTCATAGCTTTGGTAATAAGATAACACTTTATGATAAGATTACAATGTATCTGGCAAGAAGACCGTAAAGCAGAAATAGGCCCTTATTTGAAGCTCATTTAGGCATGGTAGGGCTTATCCCTTGAAAAATAGAAGGAAGTAAGGTTTCCTTCTATTCACTTCTAGTTACAACTTACTTAGGATGTTTGTGAAAAACGGAGGTACTTAGAAATGGTTGAATCAAAGGGTTGGGAATGGGAAAACGCAAATCAGTCACCTTGGCTGAAGCCGACGGATGATGTATATTTCCTTGCGAACAAATGGTCAGAGAAAGGGTATAAAAAGGTTTTAGATTTAGGCTCAGGACTAGGTAGGCATTCTATATTTTTGGGGAAGCAAGGCTTTCACGTATCAGCGATCGATATATCAAAGTATGGAATAGAGCATTTACAGGAATGG
>JAEYXC010000171.1 GCA_023428655.1 Bacillota bacterium
GTTTGATCCACTATTATTATTACTTGCCATGTTAAATTTCACCTCCATTTTGATTAGTATCAAAGCAACCAAGTACAAAATCAGCTGATTGTAGGTTCAGCGGTTCTAATAAGTATTAATCACCGCATGTGATTTCGTTTTGTATTGCCTGTAATCTTATTGTTGACAGCTAAGGCAAATATTATGATGGTAATTTTTGTTCAATCTACCATTCTACTAATATTCCGACTTTTAACGCAATAAAATAACATTGCTACTTTTATCGCGATCAAAATCGATCACCCAAGCTTATTATTGGATGATGAAGCGATTTTTATTATATTTTGAAGCGAATCAATGAAGTGAATCATTGGCAAAAATCTATGATTTTTCCACTCTCTACACTTAGTGCTTTTTATATGATGGATAGTGCTTAAAACAGTTAATCATCTTTACTTGTAATGCTCTTTGCGTTATACTATTTTGGATGATATTGAATGGATGAAAGCGAGGAATCAGAATGAAAATCGTAGTATTGGCTGGAGGAACCAGTACAGAAAGAGATGTTTCCTTATCAACAGGAAGCATGATATATAAAGCACTAAAGGGTAAAGGTCACCAGGTTGTTTTACTCGATGTATATTTAGGCTACGAAGGCGAGGTTTCAGGAATATTTGATATAGAGAAGGATTTTGCAGCTGATTTCGGTTCCATTAAGGAAAGCAACCCGGACATCACCCAGATAAAGGCTATGAGAAAGGGTGATTCAGACAGCTTTTTTGGTCCGAATGTCATTGAGATCTGTCATCAATCCGATATTGTATTCCTTGCGCTCCATGGGGAAAACGGAGAAGACGGCAAGCTTCAGGCCGCCTTTGATTTATTGGGAATTAAGTATACAGGTACGGATTATACAAGTAGTGCTTTGGCTATGGATAAGGCCATTACGAAGGAGATCTTCGCTTACTATCATATCCCCACCCCGTATGGAATTCATGTCAGGAAGGGGGAAGCCTTCGAGTGGAAGCTGTTCCCCTGTATCGTTAAGGTGTGCAACGGCGGTTCCAGTGTCGGAGTATCCATTGCCAATACCGATGCCCAGATGGAGTCCGCTCTCCTTGAGGCCTTCACCTATGGAAATGAAGTAGTGATAGAGCAATTTATTAATGGGCGCGAATTCTCTGTAGGCGTTATTGACGGAAAGGCTTTGCCAGTAATAGAAATTGCACCTTTGATTGGCTTTTATGATTATAAGAATAAATATCAAGCCGGAAGTGCCATTGAGACCTGCCCTGCTGTACTAAAGGAGGAGTTCTCCACTAAAATGCAAAAAATTGCAGAGGAAGTATTTGTAGCTCTTCGTTTAAAAACATATGCTCGAATGGATTTTATGCTGGACGAGAAGGATAATATCTTCTGTCTGGAGGCAAATACCCTCCCCGGCATGACCCCTACCTCCCTGCTTCCTCAGGAGGCACAGGCAATCGGTATGGATTTCCCCACTTTATGTGAGAAGATTATTGAGATATCCTTAAATAAATATAAATAACCGAGTTATATACCTATGGAGGATTTTAGATTGAAGAATATGACATTAACTCAGATTGCGAAAGCAATTGATGGTAAGCTATATGGGGTGGACCCCGGTCGTGAGGTATCTGGTGTGGTCATGGACTCAAGAAAGGTTGAGAGGGACTATTTGTTCATCGCCTCAATCGGAGAACGCGTCGATGGTCATAGCTATATCAGTGAGGTATTTGATAAAGGGGCAATCGGCGTCATATGTGAGAAAGCACCACAAGCTCCCAAGGGTCCCTACATACTGGTCGAGGACAGCTTTACCGCTTTAAAAAAGGTCGCAATGTGGTATCGTGATCAATTAACAATTAAGGTGGTTGGCATCACAGGCAGTGTCGGGAAAACCAGTACCAAGGAATTCATCAGTGCTGTTTTAGAACAAAAGTATCAGGTATTAAAAACAGAAGGTAACTTTAACAATGAAATCGGATTACCTCTTACCATACTTCGTATCAGGGACCATCATCAGGTCGCTGTTCTGGAGATGGGTATCAGCGATTTTGGAGAAATGCACCGACTCAGTGAGATTGCTAAGCCGGATATCTGTGTGATCACGAATATCGGCCAATGTCATCTTGAGAATCTTCATTCCAGAGAAGGGATACTGAAAGCCAAATCAGAGATATTCGATTTTCTTAACGAGCATGGCAGTGTATGTATTAATGGTGACGATGATATGTTAGCCACCATCAAGGAGGTTAAGGGCAAACGTCCGATTCGTTTTGGTCTTGGTAGTGATAATGATGTTACTGCCACTGATATTGTCACGAATGGCCTGTTCGGAAGCTCCTGTAACATTCATGTCGGATATAAACCCTTCCATGCCAGAATAGTTCTACCGGGTACTCATATGATAATGAATGCTCTGGCTGCTACCACCGTTGGAAGTCTACTTGACTTGACAAACCGTGAAATCGAAGCCGGTTTATCCTGCGTCAAGCCCGTCGGAGGCCGAAGCAACATTCTTCATGAGAAGCAATGGACTATCATAGATGATTGCTATAATGCGAACCCCGTCTCTATGAAAACAGCTCTTGACCTGTTAAGCACCGCTGTTAACCGGCGAGTTGCCATATTGGGCGATATGGGAGAGCTTGGTATCAATGAAGCCGCTCTTCATAAGGAGGTTGGCGAATATGCCGCAGCCGTAGGGATAGATCTTCTGGTCTGTGTTGGCGTACTCTCCCTTCATATGTATCAAGGAGCAAAAGAGCAAATTAAAGCAGCTCCAAGCAAAGCTCCCTCCCAGCTTCTATACTTTGAAAACCGCGAGGAGCTATTAGCTTCCTTAAGAAGTATTATTCAACCAGAGGATGCAATACTGGTCAAAGCCTCCCACTTTATGGTCTTTGAGACTGTAGTAAAAGCTCTTCAGGAATAACAGGATAGAATAACAATAACGTAACTGACTTAGCCTGTGCCACTCACTTCCCATTGCATCACGCCGGATTATTTACCGGCTTGTGTTTAAGTGAGTCCCATATACAGACCAAGTCAGTTCTTTTTTTGATGTTAACTTCAATTATCAAGATAATATTTCTGATCACATACATCTTAGCTTTCCTTTATTTAAAAAGATCGACTTTTCCCCATTTGCAAATATATCATTAGTATAATCAATTTTGTTAAATTCTGATTTAACTTTTATATATTCAGATGTATTTCCCTTTTCATCCCTATTCAGGTATCAGACCTTCCTACACAGGGAATGCTTCTTCTATTTTATCCCTCTATCACATATACATATAACAATCGTCATGTGGAGGTTGGTCAAATGGATCAGCTAAAGAGCATTAATAATTTTTTGTGGGGTATTCCTTTACCCGTATTGTTATTCGGGGCACACATCTACTTCACAATCCATCTGAAGGGTGTTCAAAAGCATATTGGCAAAGCCATAAAGTTATCCTTTACTCCGGATCACAATGCTGAGGGTGATCTAAGCGGCTTTGCAGCTCTATCTGCAACCTTAGCAGCAACGATCGGAACCGGCAATATTATAGGGATTTCAACAGCGATCGCTCTTGGTGGACCAGGGGCTATTTTCTGGTGCTGGCTTACAGGTGTATTAGGTATGGCTACCACCTATGCCGAATGCTTCCTTGGTATTCTATATCGAAAACGTACCTCCGATGGTACCTTTGTCGGAGGACCCATGTATGCTCTTGCCTATGGAATCGGATCCAAGTGGCTGGCTGTATTATTCAGCTTTTTTACCCTCATTGCCTCCTACGGAGTGGGATGCTCTACACAAGCACGGGCAGTAACCCAGACACTGCATACTCTCTGGGGACTTCCGGAATATGTAGTGGGAAGCGTCGTTGCTTTAATTGTTGGTTTAGTCATTGTTGGTGGCATTAAATCCATCGGCAAAATCTGTAGCGCACTGGTACCCGCAATGGGTATCTTCTATATCCTCAGTTGTACTGTAATACTCATTATTAATCTCCCCTATCTGTATTCTGCAATAGAGCTTATCCTCAAGAGTGCTTTTCTTCCCTCAAAACTTCCGGCTGCAGTTGCGGGAGGCTTTATCGGCAGCACTCTTAAGTCGGCGGCCAGATACGGTATTGCCAGGGGACTGTTTACCAACGAAGCCGGAATCGGCTCTGCTGCTATAGCTGCTGCAGGAGCGAAAACCTCAAGTCCCGGCAGGCAAGCCTTAATTTCCATGAGTGCCACCTTCTGGGATACGGTTGTGATCTGCGCCATCACCGGCCTAGTTATTGTTACTAACCTGATTAAAAACCCATCCTCTACCAGTGGTTATTCCTTTACTGAATTAACAACTGCTGCCTTTGATACGATCCCCTATGGAAGTGTATTATTAGGTCTATCCCTCACTGCCTTTGCCATAGCCACTCTAATCGGATGGTCCTATTTTGGAGAAAAAGCGGTAGAATATCTATTCGGAAAATCCGGAATAGGTACCTACCGCATCTGTTACATCATTATGATATATGTTGGATCAATTATGTCATTAGAGCTCGTATGGGAGCTGACTGATCTGGTAAATGCATTTATGGCTCTACCAAACCTAGTCTGTTTATTTTTCCTTCGAAAGAAGATATTGCCCTTTCGTTTGGAATAATAATTAAATCCTGTTTTAACATCTATTCCCCTGGTGTAATGTCATAATGTGCATACTGAATCGATTGAGCAATACGTATGGCTTCCTCTGCTCCCCTCAAGATGCTGATCAAGGATAAGGAGAAATCAATGGAAGTACCCATGCCCTTACTCGTTGTAATATTACCATCCTGTACCACGGCAGTATTCATTACATTTGCTCCTAAAAGTTGATCCTCGTGTCCCGGATAACAGGTCGCCTTCTTGCCCTCTAATAACCCTTTGGATCCAAGCACTCTGGGTGCCGCACATATTGCTGCCATTCTTTTATTCCTAGCGGCAAAATCCCGGAGCAACCGGTCAAGTCCTTCATGCTCCTGTAGATGAATCGTACCGGGCATCCCACCTGGTAACACCAGCATATCAGCCTCCGAATAGTCAACCTCTTCGAATAAAGCATCTGCTATTGTTGTTATCTGATGGGAGCCCGTTACTTTCCTATCTCCGGTTATTGATACCATGGTTATATCAATTTCTGCTCTACGCAGTAAATCCACTACGGTTAATCCCTCTATCTCTTCAAAGCCTTCTGCCAGAAATAAATATACCTTAGCCATATGAACACTCCTTTTTTAATTTAATTGGTTTTATTATAATGTTTCTGATCAACCAATTCAACTAGGAATATTCATAAGGTGGAAGGTACTGTTTAATCGATCAAAAGACTCTTTACCCCAACATTTTTTAAGGTAAGTGCAGGCCTACAGGTAATTGCATTGGCCTTTGCTCCTATGGGACATACCTCCATCCGGTAATAATCATCATAGGGGACTCTAAATTCAAAGCATCCACAACCATAGAGGTCGACGCAATGCATTAGCTTTTTCCTCTCTCCGCAAGCCTTATATAGCTTAATCTCCCAACTATGATTATGACAGCAGCTGCAACCCCAGATGCAACCAAAGATTAATCCTGCCTCAATCGGACACTCCTTACTACATTTATCTTCTTCTACGAGAATCGGTACCGGTACCGGCACAGGTTCAATAATAATCGTAGTTTCATTCGGAGGACAAGGCTTACATTCTTCACAAGGAGGACAAGGCTTGCATTTCTCGCAAGGAGGGCAGGGTGCTGATGGCATAATCTCGGGACATTGAGGGCAGGGCTGTGGTACAACCGGTGGCGGACATTCCTCACACTTGGGACATACGGGCTGAGGTCTCGGTGCCGGTTGCGGTCTTGGCGGTATGGGCTCCGGTCTCGGTGCCGGCTGCGGTCTTGGCGGTATGGGCTCCGGTCTCGGTACCACTTCTGGCATTGGTGGTATGGGTTGTGGTCTTGGTGGTGGCAACGGTGCACTCGGTACCTGCTCGCCACATACTACTCCTCCAACAAAGGGATATAGATGAAATTCAAACCCACTGGTCGGACTGACTGCGAAGCCGCCTAAGGCAGCATTACCACTCACTGTACCACCGGTCTGATGTGCATGGAACATTGCACCTGGTGCAAGTAAGCTCCCCCATATCGCTGCCGGTACTTCCATATGAATATGCT
>JAEYXC010000182.1 GCA_023428655.1 Bacillota bacterium
TGTAATATCTCCTCTATTTTCTTACTGATATCCGCCTTTTGGGCATAAACATCACTTAGATTATAGGCTTCAATCTCTGGCAATCCTCCTTCAATGGCAGAACGCGTAGCCAAGGTAAGTCCGGAAACAAAGGCATACTGGGCCTGTCGTAACGGATCCTTTGACATGCAGCCCATCATTCGCTCTCCCTCCCCTAGTTCCTTCAGACCCTCCTCCAATTTCTCCGGCTCACCCTGTCTGATACAATTAAGTAGCTTCTCCTCCATGCGGTATAGAATCGTACTGTCCGGAGTCTCCCGCTGTTCAAACATCGCCTGGCGGTAAGCTAATATAATATCCTTTGGTGTCTCCCTATAATGGGCATTCTCTATTCGCCTTGTATCAAACTTAACCTTCATAATGACCACCCCTTTCCGTTCTCCCACTACTTTCTATCCTCTTCTTCAGAGTTGTATATAATCACGCTCATTGCAAAATGTATATTTCCATTCCTTCCTAGAAATCATATTAAAATTATAACATTAATCTTAAGAATATGATAGCCAACTCTTAAGTATCTGTTATTATAGAATCGAGAAATTTTAATAGCTAGATTCCTATTATATATGGAGGGTATTCTATGGATTACAAAGCAAAAGCAATGAATCTTGTAAAGGAAATGACTCTGGAGGAAAAAGCAAGTCTTCTAAGTGGTAAGAATTTTTGGCATTTAAAAGGGATTGAACGATTGGGATTAAAGTCAATCATGGTCACGGACGGTCCTCACGGACTACGAAAGCAGGCAGGGGATTCTGACCACCTTGGCTTAAATGATAGTGTTCCCTCAACCAGCTTTCCGACTGCCAGTGCTACCGCTTGTAGCTTTGACCCTGATCTGTTAAATCGCATGGGACAGGCGCTGGGTGAAAAATGTGTTTCAGAAGGGGTAGCTACGATCCTAGGCCCCGGCATTAACATTAAGCGTAATCCCCTTTGTGGTCGTAATTTTGAATATTTCAGCGAGGATCCCTATCTATCGGGAGAAATGGCTGTCGCATTAATTCAAGGCATCCAAAGTAAGGGAGTCGGCACCTCCTTAAAGCATTATGCGGTTAATAATCAGGAGTCCTCCCGAATGACCGTCGATGCACAGGTGGACGAGAGAGCGCTGCGAGAGATCTATCTTCCTGGCTTTGAAGCTGCTGTAAAGAAAGCACAGCCCTGGACTGTAATGTCCAGCTATAACAAGATTAATGGAACCTATACCTGTGCCAATCAATACATATTAACGGATATTCTACGCAAGGAGTGGGGCTTTGACGGAATCGTAGTAAGTGACTGGGGTGCAGTAAGTGACCACGTAGCAGATGTTCGTGCGGGTATGGATCTGGAGATGCCCGGTACCGGTGCTGATACCGATAACGAGATTGTAATCGCAGTCAAGGATGGCTCCCTATCCATGGAAGCGGTTGATCTCTGCGCGGGGCGTGTTGTTGAATTCATCCTCAAGGGGATGGAGGAAAGACCGACTCCTAAGAACGGTAATAAAGAACATCATGCTCTTGCTCGTGAGGTCGCTACAAAATCTGCTGTTTTACTTAAAAATGATGACTCCGTACTTCCTCTCTGCCCCACCGCTAAGATAGCTATTATTGGTGAGATGGCGAAGAAGCCAAGATACCAGGGTGCAGGAAGCAGCCGTATTAATCCTGCTTATCTGGATAATGCTTATGACGCTTTGAAGGAAGCAGGGGTAAATGCAACCTACTCAGAGGGCTACCGCCTAGGCTCGAAGCAGCTTGAAGTTCCTCAGCTGGAAGCTGCCTGTCAGTTGGCAAAGGACAGTGACATTGCTATTGTCTTTGCAGGTCTTCCGGACGAATATGAAAGTGAAGGCTTTGATCGTACCACCCTCTCCATGCCGGAGAGTCATAACAAGCTGATCGAAGCAGTTGCTAAGGTCAATCCCAATACCATCGTTGTTCTCCAGCTGGGCGCACCAGTGCTTATGCCTTGGAAGGATAAAGTGAAGGGTATTCTTCTAATGTACTTGGCGGGTCAGGCCGGTGGAGCTGCAACCGCGGACCTACTTCTCGGAAGGGTGAATCCCAGTGGTAAGCTGGCTGAGACCTTCCCCATGGCCCTTGAAGATAATTCCAGTCATCATTATTTCCCCGGCACCGGTAAATCCGTTCAATACCGGGAAAGTATCTATGTCGGCTACCGCTATTATGATATTACGAAGAGGCCGGTTACCTTCCCCTTCGGTTATGGCTTATCCTATACCACCTTCGAATACAACAACCTTCTCGTAGAGGAACAGGCACCTTACCAGTACAAAGTATCCTTAGAGGTTACCAATACCGGTAAGGAGGATGGTGCAGAGATTATTCAGCTCTATGTTCACTGCAATTCCTCTTCCATCTTCCGTGCTGAGAAGGAACTCAAGGGCTTTACAAAAGTATTCCTCGCTGTCGGCGAAACGAAACGGGTGGAGATGCAGCTCGATAAAAGAAGCTTTGCTTATTATAATACCAAGGCTAAGGATTGGTGTGTGGAAGGAGGAAGCTATCAGCTTCTTATTGCTGCCTCCGGAGCGGATATCCGATTAAATGCTGAAATCACTCTTGCCGGTGATGGCATGGAAGGTGCGTTAGCAGAGGATTATCGCAACTTAACGGAATATCAAAGCCCTAGCACTCCTCTTCGCGTCAGTGATGAGCAGTTTTATAAGCTGCTTGGTTATGTGCCGAAGCCCGACCAAATAGGAAGGCCTTATTCGAAGGATTCCACCTTGGATGATATTAAGGACACCATGATTGGTAAGATACTTCTTAAGGTTGTCAAGAGTGCGATGAATAAGATGTTAGAGTCCAATAATGATCCTACCATGGCGCTGATGATTGAAAAGTCATCAATGGAAATGCCGCTAAGATCCATGAAGATGGCCGGCGGTATCAGTACCAACAAGCTCGATGGCATTGTGGCACTGGCCAATGGTAAGCCGTTAAGCGGGCTTAAAAAGCTGCTTAGTAAGTAAAAATCCCCCATATCCTGATAGCTCTATAGAAACAGTAAACATTACCAAAGGGCTGTTGCAAAACGTATGGTATAAAAGTAGGAAAGGACAACAGCAATCCCTCACACACAGGTTGAGGGATTGCTGTTGTCCTTTCATTATCTTAAACTTGCGTTTTGCGACAGCCCCTTTGTACATTGCTCCTTTATGATACTTATCCTTAATCCGAGTACCATGTTATATTTTATTCTTATCTCTTGGCTTATCCAGCAGGAAGAATAATATTAATGCAACGACCATCGCAATCGCTCCGACCAACAGATATCGAATGGAAGCCCGGTCATTGTCCGAGATTAGCCTGCTTAGCTTTGTGATATTCGGCGACAGGAATGCGCCCAGATTATTGATTGCCATATTTAGTGCGATGCTCATAGTTACCACTTCCGGTTTTTCTCGTTCTGCAATACTGATTACCACCTGAGCCATGACAATACTAAGACTAAAGCCCGCAATGAATACTCCGATCAGAATCAGCAGATAGCTTCCGGCCATACCGGTCAGCAGAGCACCGACTGCCAGATTGAAGAAGCCGAGAGCAATTACCCTTTCACCCAGAAGGCGTTTAAATAAACCAAACAAAATACCGGCCACTGCACCGCTCAGCATAAATACTGCGGTTGCAATACCGGAATTCACGGATCCTGTAATACCATTCTCCTTCAAATGCAATGACAGATTCGTTGATATTACATTATAAAATAGCATAAATAGGAAGGCAGACAGACCGTAGAATATCACAACTCTTGGTGTGACATGAGCCTTAGCTCCATGACTTTTTGTGCTATGGACTGGTCGGTCCAGGGGTAGGCCAAACAGCAGCAGTAGAAATCCTGGTATCACCAGTAATAAAGCCAGATAGCTATAGTACCATTCAATGATTGCAAGCATTCCGGACAGCAGGGACAGCAGGACTCCACCTACGCTGATGAATGCACTCTGAAGACCCATCAGTGTACTACGCTCTTCCCCTTCAAAATAATCTGTGATAAGAGAAGAACCCAAGGGAACCAAAATGCCGATGCCCACCCCTAACACAATCTGCCATACAAAGAGTAAGGGTAAGGAGCTGTGAAAGAAAAATCCCCCCATGGCCGCTACAATAAATAAGGATGACGAGAACAGAGCCAGATACTTTTTAGAAATATGCTCCACTAGCTTCCCCGTCAACAGTGACATGAAAATAATTACCACAGAAGGGCAGGTAGCAAGGAACTGGATCGTAGTGATGCTATACTCCGGAAAAAGCTCTGTTATTCTTGCCAGTATTGCGGTAATACAGATGGCGCCAATCTGAACCAAGCTATAGAACAGGATTGCTAATTTTATGGTAAGCTTTGTTGTTTTCATAGGTATCTCCTTACATTTCCTCCGACTTAGGACAGAGGCTTATAAACCATTATACTTTATCCAGAATTTGTGTCAATCCGAAGTCCAAAGAATATTCATAATACAAGCTGTATCCACCCTTCTTAAAATAAGAATTAGTTGATTCTCCGTCACAGCTGTATTATCATACAAATAAAGAACACATAATTTGGTTATTAAGCTCAATTCAATGAATAAAGAAGGAAACTATATGAAGAAAATTCTTATGATCGGAACAGGTGGTACCATCGCCTCTACGAAGTCACTCAACGGAGGACTGGAGCCACAATTAACCTCTGAGGAAATACTGATGTATCTCCCGGACATCCCCAAAATCTGCGTGGTAGACACGGTTCAGGTATGTAATATGGATAGCACCAATATCTCTCCGGATATCTGGATCCTGCTTGTCCAAACCATTCGTAGCAATTATGATAACTATGATGGATTTGTAATCTGTCACGGTACGGATACCTTGGCATTTACTGCCGCGGCATTATCCTATATGATTCAGAATTCACCAAAGCCCATTGTACTGACCGGTGCACAGCGTCCGATCAACATGGAGATTACTGATTCCAAGACCAATCTCTTCGATAGCTTTCTGTATGCCTCCTCCGATCAAGCCAGTGGGGTGCAGATCGTCTTCAATGGTAAGGTCATTCTCGGAACCAGAGCCAGAAAGACTCATTCCAAGAGCTTTCAGGCCTTCTCCAGTATTAATTATCCCTATCTTGCAGTTATTCAGGACCGTCATCTCATTCAATATATCAAGGAGCCTAAGCAGAACACGCCCATCTTTTATGATCGCTTAAATTCAAGGGTTGGTTTGTTCAAGCTGACACCCGGAGCAGACTCCAACATTCTTGATTATATGTTTACCAAATATGATGCTGTTATCATCGAAAGTTATGGGGTCGGAGGCATTCCCACCCTTCCGGAATATCAATATCTTGATATCATACAAAAATGGACTGATGAGGGTAAAACGGTCGTCATGACCACTCAGGTTCCGAACGAGGGAAGCGACATGAACATCTATCAGGTTGGACATGAGCTTAAAAATAAGGTAAGCATTATTGAAGCCTATGACATGATTACCGAGGCTGTCGTCAGTAAGCTCATGTGGATCCTTGGCCAAACCACGGTTCCCGAAGGAATTAAAAGTATGTTCTATACAACCGTAAGCAATGATATTCTATATTAATATAAGGAGGCTTTTATGGATTTGAATACGACGCTTCAAGAGAAGCACAAACCGGAAGCAGGTCATCCGAATACGGATCCCAGACTGGAGACGAAACGGATTATACTATACCTGGCATTTACTTTTATTATTACTTACTCATTGGAAATAGGACTGCTTCGCCCCCTACTTACCGGTGAGAACCAGCAACTTGTATTGATCGGCCAGTCTCTCGTCGGAATGATGATGTTCGTCCCGGCAATCGCTGTGTTACTTACCAGAGTAATAACCAGAGAAGGCTTACGCAACACCCTGCTTCGATTGCCACCATTCAAAAGCGATTGGAAATATTATCTGTTTGCATGGTTTGGACCGGCAATATTAACAGTCATCGGAGCCCTGCTCTACTTTATACTCAATCCCGGGCAGTTTGATCCGGGGCTATCCTATCTGTCCAAGGCTTATGAGAGCTCCGGACTAACGATGGAGACGTCCCAATTGCAAACCACAATGCTGCTTCAAATTGCTACCGCCTTTTTGATCGGTCCCCTCATTAATGTATTGAACTGCTTTGGAGAGGAATGGGGCTGGAGGGGTTATCTTCTTCCGAAAATGAAGGGTAAATTCAAGATGCTTCCTATGCTTTTGATTAATGGTGTTATCTGGGGGGTGTGGCATGCACCTTTGACCGCTCTGGGTCATAATTACGGCGTCGGATATTTCGGATTTCCTTATACCGGAATCCTGGCTATGATCCTTTTCTGCATAGTAATGGGCATCATTTTTTCATATATAACCATCAAAACCAATAGCTGTGTTCCTGCCATCTTCGCTCATGGAGGATTGAACTCAATCGCTGCTGTAGGAATTTATTACTCCATCGATGGCGGCAATCCTTTTATCGGTCCCTCTCCTACCGGATTAATCGGAGGACTTGGCTTTATCGTTGTCGCTGTAATTCTTGCGATAAAACTGGTGAAGGAAGAACATAGAAAAAACAACGAAGGTATCTAAAAAGCTGTGACTGCTGAAAATAATTTCTGAAGGAACGAAAAGTACCTAATCCCCCACACATTCTTAGGAATGCACGGGGAGACTAGGTACTTTTTTAAGCAGTTTGATTTTTGACAAAGATCCTTACGCTGTCTACCTTACTAGTTTCTTCGCTAAGCCCTTCATCTTCTCCATTGTATGCTTCAGCTGATCCAGCTTCTTATCCTTCAGCTGCTGGCTTGCTTCTGTGATCAGTACCACAATTTCCTTTGCTCGAATGTTAGCCGCAGAGCCCTTCAGCTGGTGAAGAAATATTCTTGTCTCCTCCAACATCCCAGCCTCGATCAGCATTTGAATCTTATTAAGAAGAATTAGAGCATTTACTCCGAAATCATCCACCAACTCCTCGGAATCCTCTCTGTTAAAATCGATCTCCTCCATCAAGGTGCGAACAACCTTCTCAAAGTAACCCTCATCAATTCCTGACCCACTGTCATTCATTCTCTGGGGAGTATATTTGTTCAGCATCTCAAGTACTCTCTCTTTACTTATGGGCTTACTGATGTAATCATCCATCCCAGCCTCAAAGCATTTCTCTGCATCCCCCTCCATTGCCAAGGCAGTCATTGCAATAATGATGGTATGCCGTTCCTCGCCTTCTTGCATACGGATTCGTCTTGTTGCTTCGTAACCATCCATCACAGGCATCTGACAATCCATGAAGACCATATCATATTGTTCCAAGGAACATGCATGAGCTGCTTCTTCTC
Source organism: Bacillota bacterium (assembly GCA_023428655.1). Lineage (GTDB taxonomy): Bacteria > Bacillota > Clostridia > Lachnospirales > Lachnospiraceae > Mobilitalea. The sequence goes on from JAEYXC010000182.1 coordinate 7,373, forward strand.
CATTGCATACCACATCTAGATACAGACCATGAACATGCAATAATTTAATAAAAAATCTCTTATTTATTTCATTATCTTCTACCAACAAGATTTTTAGATTAGTAGGATATTGCCATTCATACTGCACGACATTAGTCTTCATCAAAGAGAAATCAGATACAATGGACTCTTCGGAGCCTTTATATTTCGATAAGGGAATGCTGACATAAAAGGTACTTCCTAGACCCCTTCTACTTTTTACTCCGATCTCACCACCCATCAATTCCACAATTCTTTTACATATGGACAAGCCTAAGCCGGTACCACCATATTGTCTCGTCAATGAAGAATCGACCTGGCTAAAGGGTTGAAACAGCTTCTCCAAGTCCTCTTTCCCGATCCCAATCCCTGTATCATTTACCGCAATCAATAGTATAATCTCATTATCCGTCACCTTTCCCATAGAAGCCTTGACCCTAATTCGTCCTTGGGAGGTGAATTTAACTGCATTACTGATTAGATTACTGATGATCTGGCGAAGCCTCATGGGATCACCCACGGCACTGTCCGGGAGATCAGAAGAAATTGATAATGTAAGCTCGATATTTTTTTCTTTTGCCCTTATCCTGAATAGATTAACGGCGCCTTCGATTAATATTTTTAAACGGAAGGGAATCTGCTCCACCTTCATCATTCCAGCCTCTATTTTTGATGTATCAAGAATATCATCGATCACAGCGAGCAAGGAGGCAGAAGAGCTTTTTATCATACTGATATATTCTTGCTCCTGTGGCGGTAGTTTTGAATCTCCCAACAGCTGAACATAACCTAATATTCCATTCATTGGCGTACGAATTTCATGACTCATATTCGCTAGGAAATGGCCTTTCGCAATGTTGGCTGCCTCCGCTTTTTCCTTGGCACTAAGCAGCTCCTCATTACGATCCTTCAGCTCATTGACTGCTATCTCCAGCTCTTCGGTTCGTTCCGTCACCTTTTCTTCAAGATGAACGATATAGGACTGTAAATCATCCGCCATATGATTGAAGGCGATCGTAAGCTTACCAATCTCATCGTTTCGGCAAACCCTTGCTCGTTCTAAGAGATCCCCCTTCGAAAACTTATTCGCTGCAAGGACTAGATGATTAACCGGCTTTAATAAATACGAGGTGATTTTGATATAAACAAGGATAGAACACAAAAATGCTAAGATTAACAAAATCACCGAGTTCCCGACCTGCCTGTTCATCTCCGTCATAAACGCCTCTTCCGGCAATTCGGTAATTACTAACCAGCGTAAACCATACTTGGTATATTCAGAAATCATGATGTGAAGTTTCCCGTTTTTACCCTGCAGGATCTGCTCCCTTCGATTCTCCTTCACATATTTTTGATATGCAGCCTTTATGGGTTCTTCGGTAATACCTTCTATGGTCAGACGTTCATAGATTCCCTCGGGGGAAGCTGAAAAATTCGATAAATTCATGGAATTTGCTACAACTTCTCCTCCATCTGCTTCTATAATAATCGCCTCCCCCATCCTGCGTTGTGCTAACTCATTTATGTAGGAATTCAGTCCGGACAAAATAATGTGAGTTCCAAGCACACCTTGGATTGCACCGTCATGATACAAGGGATACGCTGCTGTCAACACCAGATCCTCCTTAACGAAATGCTTGTATAATGGTGCAAAGGTAGGCACCCCTCCTTCCTTTGCTGTAATATACCACTCCCTTGTCCTTGGATCAAAAATACCATAATCATTGATAAATCGGTCCTCGTTTAAATCCTCCGTCACAGAAAAATAAAAGGAATGTCCATTGGTTTCGCTATTGCTGCGATATATTTCGATCTCATTGTCAGCGCTTCTGCGGGCGCCGTAATATTCTCCACCTTCGGTTCCATAGCTGACGCTATAGATTTCACCCCTGCTTGTTTTGATGATTCGTGCAAAAAAGGGATCCCTCTCCTCGGGCTTTCGTAAATCGATGGATTTATTTTGAAGCAGATAATAATTTGTTTCATTGATATAAAGAGGCATCTGAACAATTTCATCGATCTCCTTCAGTATTTCTGCATTCGTATTATTCTCGGCCTCTTCGATGGTCTTATCAATGGACCTCTTCCAGGAATAGAAATTAAGTGATGTAAGAACACCTGCACTGATCAAAAATGTAAACATAAAGGTTACTATTATTAATTGCTGAATTGACAGATTCCTTCCTCGCTTCATCTCTTTCCCCACCTTATACCTTTCGTACCGAATAGATTTTTTTAATGCAATTATTTTCTTCTGTGGATCTAGGCATCATTTTCTTACTTTATGAATAGAAGCATTTTCCAGAATATATAATTGTTAAACAGATGTATTTCACTATGTGTATTGTACCACTTTTTTTCATATTTTGGATATCTTTATGAACTAAATTTGACAATTTTATAGATTATGTAAATTATTAATGTTATAACCAAGTATACGAAAAAGAATAAGCTTGAACATAGGTTACCACTTCACTGCATTTATGCTATAAGGAGCGACGCCTCCCGTGAAGCATGTCCATGCAAAAGTTACAGACATAATAAAGCAAGGATCATGGCATCCTTCTTAATTGCCTTCGGATGCACATTATCCTTACCTTTACCGTTGTGTATGATAGGTAGCTCCTCTCATGATTAGCTCTGCCTAATGGCACCCCATGCTTTAATCCTTTATAAGCTGCAGGTGCTCCATTATTTCTGCCTCCAGTCCCTTTGCTTCTATTCTTCTGCTGATAACTAATGCCTCCGCATAATATTCTTTGGCTTGCTCCGGCTTGCCCTGAAGAACAAGTACCTTCCCGAGACTTAAGAAAAGGTTAATCTTGTTCTTTCGATTGCTTCTTTCCTCCTGAATCAGTAAGGCTTTATTGTAATATGCCTCAGCTTCCTCATAGGAATCCTGTAATAGCATCAAATTACCAAGCTGATACAAGGCTTCCCCCTCTCCCTGCTTATATTCATAGCTGCTGCAGAGTGCAAGTGTATTCCGAAAATAGTTGATTGCCTGCTCCGTATCCTGTCGCTTCGCACTGATCAGCCCCAGATGATTGAGCTGTAGGATCTCACCAATCTTATAATTCGACATACGGTATATCTTAAGAGCCTCCTGGTGATATCGTATTGCTTCCTCATAATCTCCTTCATCGGCATAGATGTTCCCCATCATACTGAGGGTATTTGCCTGACCCTGCTTATAGTATATCTTTGTATGAAGCTTTAAGGCCTGCCTGCAATAATCCAAGGCTTTTGACATATCGCCCAATAACCGATAGGTTGAACCCAGGTTTAGCAATTGATTTGCTTCTCCTTGACGTCCTCCGATTTCTATATTGATTTGTAAGGCTTTTGAGAAATATCTGATTGCCTCATCATATCGCTCCTTTGAGCTATAGATATATCCGATATTCGCCAAGGTGTTGGCCTCTCCCTGACGATTGCCGTTATCACGATTGATTTGTAAGGTCTCAAGCTGATACTTTAGCTCCTCACTTTGCTTTACATTCATATAACCATCATAAATTTGCGGCTGCTTGATCCGTAGCTGCTCCATCAACTGCTCCACGACGGAACGATTCC
>JAEYXC010000219.1 GCA_023428655.1 Bacillota bacterium
GTAGGAGGAAAATGGGATGAATAAGAAAAAAATATTCAATGAACAGGGTCTTCGCGGAACGGAGGCTTTAATCAACGGAAATACGACGAATCTAAGAGAATGGAACCGGATTAAGTATAGCTGGGCAAACATGTTCTATCGTACGATGTTGAATAATTTCTGGATACCGGAGGAGATCTCCCTTAATGAGGATATTAAGCAATTTCCGCTGTTAACCAATGGTGAGAGAAATGCCTTTGACAAAATCATATCCTTTTTGAATTTTTTAGATTCCATACAGAGTGAAAATCTCCCTAATTTATCACGTTATGTAACTGCTCCGGAGGTAGCCTCCTTGTTGAATATTCAAGCATTTCAGGAGGAGATACATGCTCAGAGCTACTCCTATATATTGGATACGGTAACGAATCCGGTGACCAGAGATAAGATTTATGATGAGTGGCGTGAGGACAAGCAGCTGCTTAAGAGAAATCAATATATCGCCAATATTTATCAAAGGTTTAATGAGGATTCCTCCATCGATAATTTCCTGCGTACCGTAGTTGCGAACTATATTCTGGAGGGTATTTATTTCTATTCCGGTTTCAGCTTCTTCTATACCCTGGCAAGACAGGGAAAGATGACAGCTACCAGCACCATATTTAAGTATATCAATCGGGATGAGGTCACACATCTGGTTCTCTTCCAAAACATATTAAAGGAGTTGAAAGCAGAGAATCCGGAGCTATTCACCCCGGAGCTGCTTGAGGAGATTCGTGATATGATGAGAACCGGCGTCGAACATGAGATTGCCTGGGGCCAGTATGTTACGAATAACGAAATCCTCGGTATGAATAATGAACTCATTGATAAATATATTAAATATCTTGGTAATCAAAGGCTGAAGGCCATCGGACTGGAGGAGCTGTATCCGGAGATTACTGAGAATCCCATGGCATGGATTGAAGGCTTCTCAAATCTTAATAGTACCAAGACGGATTTCTTTGAGGCAAAGGTTACAAATTATACGAAGGCGGCAGCCTTTGACTTTGATGATTTAGATTAGTTTGCAAGAATAGAGAAGGCTATCTCTTTAACGACCTGTTTGCAGGAGTTAAGGAGATAGCCTTTTTATGTAGCATTAACCAAATAGGCTGAGTAGGATACCGGCGGCAACTGCGGAACCGATTACACCGGCGACATTAGGACCCATTGCGAACATAAGAAGATAATTACCAGGCTTCGCTTTCTGTCCTTCTACCTGTGATACACGCGCTGCCATCGGAACAGCGGACACACCGGCGGAACCGATTAACGGATTAATCTTACCTTTTGTAATCAGACTCATTACCTTGGCAATCAATAAACCACCTACTGTACTGAACATAAAGGCAATTAATCCCAATACAATGATTCCAAGTGTCTTCGGCTTTAAGAATTCCTCTCCAACAGCAGTAGCGCCCACAGTGACACCGAGGAATATGGTGACAATATTAATCAATGCATTCTGTGCGGTGTCTGAAATACGTTCTACTACACCGGATTCTCGGAACAGGTTACCTAACATCAGCATACCGATCAGAGGAGCCACGGAAGGAAGCAGAAGGATACAGAAGATGGAGACTATAATGGGAAAACAGATTTTTTCCAGCTTTGATACATTTCGTAATTGTTCCATCTTTATCTCACGTTCTTTCTTCGTTGTTAGCAGTCTCATCAAGGGAGGTTGAATGAGAGGAATTAAAGCCATATAGGAATAGGCAGCGATGGCAATTGAAGCAAGAAGACCGGGGGCCAATCGGGTAGTCAGATAGATTGCAGTAGGACCGTCAGCGCCACCGATGATAGCGATGGAGGCTGCTTCCTGCGCGGATAAACCAAATAGGGTAGCAACGATGAAAGCGATTGCAATACCAAACTGAGCACCGGCTCCAATCAGCATACTACTGGGGCGTGCAATCAGGGGACCGAAATCCGTCATAGCACCAATTCCTAAGAAGATGAGAGAGGGGTAAATTCCCTTCTTTACTCCAAGGTACAGATAATATAAGAGTCCGCCAACCTCATTTTCATTTGCGGGCACAGCCATAATACCGGTTAAGGGTAGATTGGCTAATAGGACACCGAAAGCGATGGGCAGCAGTAATAAAGGTTCGAATTTTTTCGCAATGGCAAGATAGATCAGAACACATGCTACGACAATCATTATGAGGGATTGCCAGGTAAGGGCTGCAAAGCCGGACATTTCTAATAATTTAACCAGTGATTCGTAAAACACGTAACATTCCTCCTTTGTGTTTATTAAGCTTCTCTTGATAATGAATTACGCGGGGGGCTCTACTCCTTCGATTCTTTTTGTTGGTTATTCTCAATCAGATTAATGATTAGAGAGAATATCCGGATGATAGCCCAGAGCATTCCAAGTACCGCGAATACGACAGCCATACAAAAGAGTGCTACGAGAATACTTTGTGAAATAGCCATGTTCTTCACTCCCTTCTTTAAGTGGTTAGTCTTCTTATTGATAGATAACAAAAAATGGAGTACTTCAATAAAAGAAGCCCTCCACCCTGAAGCTCAAAACTTGAACAGTTAATAACTGCCAACCGGAACATTGTCAAAATGATAACATATAAGATTCATGGTGTCAATAATGTTGGGTTAATTAGAAATGTATTCTTACCAAAATAATACAAAAGGATACAATATTAAAATCTGCATTGTTCCAACCGACAAAAAATGTTACAATAAAGAGATGAAAAGATTTGATACCGAGGAGATACAATGAAGGAAATATATCAATTACCCCAACCGTTTTGGACGGTGTTCAGCTCCCGAAACCGTTATATCTATATGGAGGCTCTGCTGGCAATCTATGATGAATATTTGTATAATGATTATTTTCTGACCAAGGAAACCTGTATTCAATTGATCGCAGAGCATTTTAGTGATCGTATCGTCGATATCTCGGCGGATGATGAAGAGCAGGACACGGATCGCATGGAACCCATGGCAACGAAGATATTGAATCGCCTAATCCGTTTTTCCTGGCTTAAGAGAGTGGAGGATTACAGCTCCTTTAAGACCAATATCATCATACCGGATTATGCTTCTGCCTTTATTGAGACGATTAAGAGGGTCAATAATCCGGACATGGATGAGCAGGATTTATACATACAGAATGTTTATACCAGTATCTACTCCTTCTATCATGATACCAAGGCCGGGTTGGAGCTTTTGAAGGCAGCGATGGTCAATACAACGAGACTTAACCGTTCTCTTCAGGACATGCTTCATAACATGGACCAATTCTTCGGAGCACTTTTAGAGAAGGATCATTATGAGGATCTGCTTCTGGAGCATCTAAACAGCTATGTAGAGACTATTGTGAACCGGAAATATAGTCTGCTTAAGACCAGTGATAATTTCTATATCTATAAGAATGATATCAAGAGGCTGTTACGTGTAATCAGTGAGGATGAGGAACGCATCCATCTGTTAAAGCACAGACTTATGGCAGAAGGTAAGCAGGAGGAGGATATTCTGGAGGAATTCTCCAGGATTATTGATGAGATAGAACGTGGCATCATCAATATGGAGAAACGAATCTCCCATATTGATTCAGAGCACAGTAAATATATAAAGGCTACCGTAAGTAGATTGGAATATCTCTTAAGCAGCGATGATAGTATGCAGGGCAATGTGATTACACTACTTA
>JAEYXC010000265.1 GCA_023428655.1 Bacillota bacterium
TTTGATATTAAGCTGTCCATACCGAACCGGACACCCTTCACTAGTCGGAGTGCACCAGAATTTCAAGAGTATTTTAATTTAATATGGAAGGAGTTAACACGCCATGAGCAGGAAGAATCGTAAAGTAAAAAGTGAAAGCTTGAACGTCTCCGCTGCTCAAAAGGATTATATCAGGAAGCATAAGCTGCATCTAAGATGGGTGCGGTTTTATCAGATTCTAATCCTCCTTAGCTTCCTATTCGCTTGGGAGGTTACCGCAAGACTCGGAATATTGAATTCCTTTATATTCTCCAGTCCCTCCAGAGTATTGAAGACAATTATACAGATGACAGCCTCCGGTCAATTACTCTATCACATCGGCATTACTTTATTGGAGACTTTGGGAAGCTTCCTCCTCGTCAATGTTCTGGGAATACTTATGGCGGTCATCCTATGGTGGAATCACAGTGTATCCAAGGTTCTTGAGCCCTATCTGATTGTATTAAACAGTCTCCCCAAATCTGCCTTGGCCCCCGTCTTCATTGTATGGCTGGGGAATAATGTGAAGACCATCATTGTTGCTGCGGTATCGGTTGTGAGTGTATGGAAAGTACAATATCACTATATATCAAACGATTAAGATCACATGAATGAAACGTTCAAATATAATATAATAGTAATCGAAAATAAGAACCCCACGCATAACCAGTTAGTTTTTTCGTGGGGTGCCTGTTTTAGATTAATTACTTTCTACAAATGGTTCCTTCTTTCCACCATAATAATCATCAAGATATTTAAGAACGCCTAAATGAATTGCCCATGCTACTTTACTTTGATATTCATCATTGGATAACTTCTTTGCTTCCTCCGGATTGGATAGAAAACCACATTCTACGATCACCAGAGGGCAGTTTGATTCCTTTAGTAAGTAATATGTATTATTTGCCTTAGCCAATCTATGATTACCGTCATTTAAGGTTTCTTTTAAGTAATCCTGAAGCGTTTCCGCAAGGATTTTACCAGGATCCGAATTGTGATAGTAAAATACCTGTGCTCCCTTTATGGAACTTTGTGAAAAGCTATTTTGATGTATACTGATGGCGAATACCGCTGCACCGGAATTAATTATTTTAACTCTTTCCTTCATATCTTTCTGCTTCCGTTCATGAGCGGATCCGGAACCAGAAGATAAATCCACATCTTCTTCACGAGTCATAATCACATTGATGCCATGAAACTCCAAAAGCTTCTGTAATTTAATAGCGATGCTTAAATTAATATCCTTTTCTAATAGCTTGTTAATCCCAACCTTACCCGGATCAAAACCACCATGCCCCGCATCAATTACTACCGTAATATCCTCTGATTTGTATTCCATGAAAAGCTTTCGTACATTATATTTTGTATCAATCATAACGATATAGGTTATTAAAAATACAGTAATTAAAAATAGAACGATTAATTTTCTTCTCATTCATGCAATCCCATTCCATATTGAAGTGATAAAGCCTCTTGCTGAAGGATCCTATTAAGACATTTATTTTACAGTTTCCATCCCTTCCTTAAGCAGTTTATGCATGGGGTAATTATGGGATCGACATATTCTTTTTAAACCAAATAAATCATCCTTACTATTCTCATCAATCAGATTAATTCCATAGGTTACCGAAAGGGTAGCTTTAAAACCTAACTCCTTCAATATGATGTCTGTTTCATCACAATATTTTCCATAGGGGTAGGTAAAGGTATTGGGTGCAGCTCCAACCACGGACTCGATCTTCTCTTGCAGCTTCATAATATCCTCCGACAATATGGCCTTATATTGATCGTGGGACTCACAATTCTTTTGAAAGCATCCATAACGCCCGTTTTTATTATTATGTAAGTTATAGGAATGATTCTGGATCTCAGCAGCCCCAGCTTCCTCCATCTCCTTCACTTCATCCCAGGTCATATGGGAATAATTAATATTGATATCTTTAACCTTGGTAAAATCATCCGTACTCTTACCTATAATTGATAGCACTATTTTCATATCATATTTTTTTAGTAAAGGAAAAACATATTGGTAAGTACTAAGGTAGCCATCGTCAAAGGTTAAAATAATTGGTTTGGGTGGAAGTAGCTTTCCCTCATAAACATAATCAATTAAATCCTTCATCACAATTGTAGTGTACCCTTTTTCTGATAGATATTTTAAGTCTGCTTCAAATTCATAGGGGCTTATCACATCCTTACCCAAATTACCATCTTTCACTTGATGGTACATGATAATCGGTATACATTGGGTGCTCTGTCCTAACGCAGATTTCGTATATCTTATTGATAAGTTTATGGCTATATCAAATGCTAACAGAATAAAAATAATTAAGAATATAATATTCCTTTTATTAATGATATAGATCTTCATATTCAAATGCCTTTTTCAGAGATATATTAGATTCTATGATGTAAATGCAGTCAATATAATGGTTTCTTATAAAAATTATGCAGCTAGCGCTCCATCCATAGCACCTCAGTCTTTCGATACACTTGTCTGCCTTATTCGCTCCGTAGCAGCCTTCTCGGAGACCACCATAACATGTACCTCTACCTTGGGGTCTCTTTGAGAAAGAATTTGCTGCAAAACCGTACACAATCGATCGGTATTTAATATTCCATGCATCATCGGTAGCACCTCCTGATAAAGGCTATGTAATACGGTTTGTACTTAATGCTTATCTCCCCAACGCCTCTTCACCATGCCCGAGTATTTTTTAGATCCTGAGCTAATATGATGTAGGGAAAGGATGATATGCTTATGCGAGTCGCTATTTATATACGTGTCAGCACAGAGGAGCAGAGAATAAACGGTCTGTCCGTTGACACTCAGAAGGCTGCATTAACAGAATATGCCACGCAGCATGGCATGGAAATCATTGATTATTACATAGATGCCGGATTGAGTGCCCGAAAAAGACTCTCACATCGTAAGGAACTTATTCGTCTTCTTTCGGATGTTGAGAAAGGCCTGATCGATCTGATTATCTTTACGAAGCTGGACCGATGGTTCCGAAATATTGCTGATTATTATAAGGTCCAGGAGCTTCTTGATACATACAAGGTTAACTGGAAAACCATATATGAGAATTATGATACCTCTACGGCAAACGGTAGACTATATATCAATATCATGCTATCCATTGCCCAGGATGAGGCCGATCGAACCAGTGAACGTATTAAAGTAGTATTCGAAAATAAGAGATCCAGGGGTGAGACACCGGCAAACAGAGCGCCCCTCGGCTATAAGATCGTTAATTCAAGACTAATAATTGATGAAGAAACGAAAGAGATTGCGGTTGATATTTTCAACTATTATGATATTCATCATTCAGTTACGGGTTGTGTACGAATGTGTAGGGAGAAATATCTGCGACATATTTATGAATATACCATAAGACGTATGCTTGAGAACACCATATATATGGGTGAATTCAGAGGTCATAAAGAGTTTTGCGAACCGCTGATCAAAAGGGATCTCTTTTTGCGAATTCAGAATTATCGAGAAGTACGTGAGTATAAAAATCAGCTTAAGGCTGGCAGAGTATATTTATTCTCAACACTGGTATTTTGCAAGGAATGCAAACACAATATGTCCTCCTGTTTTACAACACAAAGACAAAAGCATGGCCAAAAGGAATTCCACTATTATCGGTGCAAGGAAGCAGTTCAGCATAAATGCTGCCATAGAAAGAGAATCAATGAGGAATATCTGGAGGATTATTTAATCCATCATTTAGCGGCTGTATTAGAAGGTACGGTCCTGGTAATTAAACAAAGCTTTCGTGCAGTGATCAATAATAAGGTCGAGGCCATTAAAGTTAAGAAGAGAATCGAGAAGCTGAAGGATCTGTATTTAGAGGATTTGATTGATAAGGAGAATTATAAGCTCGAGTATACTTCCTTAATGAGTGCCTTAAATAAATCAAGCGACTTCTCATCGGCTGCTGCAGAGAAATCCGACCTTTCTCTTGAGACTGATTGGAAGACAATCTATGACCAGATGACCTTGCAGGAGCGAAAAGCATTCTGGCTGGGTATGATTGATAAAATAGTCGTTGATTCAGATAATAAGATTGATGTTTATCTCATAAATTAATTGTACTTTCTTCACTCTCACGGTAGCCATCTTTGGTACCGTAATTAATCTGTATTCAAATTTTAAGGAGGTTGAGGAGGATAAGATCAAGCTGATCTATACCTTGGGTGGACATAAGAAGGATGTTCTCTTCAAAATTATCCTTCCCGGTAATATCCCCTCCATCATTAGTCAGATGAAGGTAAACATCGGTCTCTCCCTTGTCGGTGTAATTATCGGAGAATTCCTTGCTGCCAAGGCCGGACTGGGTTATCTTATCATCTATGGCAGCCAGGTATTTAAATTGGATTGGGTTATCATGTCAATCGTTATTCTATGTATTGTAGCAACGGGATTATATAAGCTATTGACCTATTTCGAGAAAAAGGTATCCCACTAGCGGAGCAAAGCAAATGAGGCTGTACCAAATAAAGTGTCAGTTCGGGGGACGAATAACACATGAATATGTGTTACCACCCTTACTGTATACCAAACACTTTATGATACAGCCTCATTTTAATTATCTTCCTTCGATCAATATAGGTATCAAATCAAAGCTATTACTCCTCTGTTATCTGGAATATCCTAATTGCTTCCTCCAGTCGCTTTGCTTGTTCGGCAAGCATATCTGCAGACTGACTCATATATTCTACGGAAGTAATCTGATTGATTGCAGTTGCACTAACCTCCTCGGAAGAGGTTGCTGTCTGTTGGGATATGGCAGAGATATTACTGATGGCATCTAAGGTATCATCCTTCGCTTTCTCAATACCACGAATTCCCTCCGAAATATTATTCAGGTTATTTACCAGATTACCCACCTGTTCATTAATATTCTCAAAGGTCTTAACGGTCTTGGTTAACGCCTCCATCTGCGAAGCAACAATATTCTCTGCTTTCTTTGCAGAATTTGCAGTTACCTTGGTCTTCGTCTTAATCGTGTGAACCACGGATGTGATCTGATTCGAAGCTTTCACCGATTGCTCCGCCAGTTTACGGATCTCCGCTGCTACTACAGCAAAGCCACGTCCTGCTTCTCCTGCTCTTGCAGCTTCAATAGAAGCATTCAGGGACAAAAGGTTGGTCTGATCCGCAATACCGTTAATTACTTCAATGAAGCTTTCAATGCTTCCGGATTGCAGCTCCAGTTCCTCAATCTCACTAATCACCTCTCGTGTGATCTCCGTAGTTGCGTTGGACTTATGGTTCAGCTCATCAATTGTTGTGATACCTTCACCAACAATAACCTTTGCATCCTTAGCAATCTGCTCTATCTCATAGGTATTGTCATAAACATGGTTAATTCGATCGGACAGGTTTGACATCTGCAGCAGACACTGCTCCGTATCGGATGCTTGCTGAACCACACCCTTCTCGATCTCGTCAATTGCCAATGAGATATCCTTTGTCGATGTGAGGATATCGCTTGAGGTTGCAGAAAGACTATCTGCCGATTCATTCACCTGATTACCGACGGTGGCTACCTGTTCAATGAGACCTCTCATACCATCCACCATATCATTCAGGCTATTTGACAGAATTAAGAATTCATCCTTTCGCCTTGTTCTGAATTTGGTTGTCAGATTACCTTTTGCTGCATTCGCAATATTCTTAGAAAGCTTCGTTATCTCAACTCCGATGCTTGCGGCAATCAAAGTTCCTACAAATAGAGCCAATATTGACGCAATAATGATTGCTAAAATAGTCAAAAATTTGATGGACTGTGCCTTGGCTAAGATCGTACTCTCCGGAACTAATGCACATACCATAGCCTTTGTACTTCCAACCTTACTATATAAGAACATATATTTATCGCCCTTATACTCTTCATAAGAAACACCGTTAGGCTGATTACCAGCCAAGGCCTCCTTATAGTAATCCATGGAACTAAAGACGGAGGCTTCCTCCGTGTTGGCAAGCGTTTCATAACCGTCCTGCGTTACAAAGCCTACAATACTACCTTCACCAAGCTTAATATTGGATACCGCACGATTGATCTCAGTCTTTGGTATATCCATAATAATAAAGCCATTATTCTCTGACATCTTACGGATTATAGAGATTGAATAATTTACCTGCTTATGATTCAGCTTCTCATCAAGGAAGCTGTGATTACCGACCCATACATAGCGATCCAGCGCTGAGGTAATTGTCTTTCCTTCCTCAGATTCTATAAAGCTGCTGTAAATATCCTCCGGAAGATCACCTACGGAAGATACACCATAAC
>JAEYXC010000283.1 GCA_023428655.1 Bacillota bacterium
GCTAATACCACAAACTCATCACCCTTATATCGATAGATCTGGTAATTATCACTCAGGCAGCAGATGACTCGTCTGGCAACCTCACAGAGAATGATATCACCTGTGGTATATCCATGGGTTTCATTCACATAGCTAAATTTATCAATGGCCACCATGATAAGAGAGAAATCAACTTTATCTTCACTCTGCTGTAAAACAAGAAGATTATTCTCCAGCACATATTGGTTTAGTAAGGTAGTCAAGGGATCATACTGGGTCAGCGTCTTAATCTTATCCATCAATCGGTTAAAGCTGACTCCGAGTCTCCCTATCTCATCCTTTGATTTTCTAGTGAAACGGATGGTAAAATCACCCTTAGCACCAATATAAAACAAACGCTCTAACTCCAGAATCGGCTTCGAAAAGCGGCTTACGAAGAAATATGCCACAAGAGTACTGATGCATAACGTAATCCCGGATACAAAGAGAAATAATCGTCCTAACCCTTTCAGACTTTTCAAGGCATCCTCTTCATTTGTGCCGATATAGATCTTCCAATTCGTATTATCAATTGAGGCATATCCCATTAAAATCCGTTTATCCTCAAAAATATATTTGCCATGACCGATTGGGTGATCACTGGTCGAACTCACAAATTGCGCTAAGGAAGCATAATCTTCATTTGACTTGGCTAATTGAAACAGGTTATATTCCTCAGTCCTGTCCTTATGCGAGCGTGATAAAAAAGAACCCTCTTGACTGATTATATACGCCTTTCCATTCTCCCCATAACCGCGTGTTAAGGCATAGTCCGATAGAAAGTCCACATCCAGCCTAGCAATTAACGCTCCCTTAATCCCATCTGCTTTTTTGATGGGAGTCGCAACCATAATCACCGGCTCATTGGTCTTTCGGCTTACAATCACCTCGGAAAACACCAAATTGCCGGATAATGCCTGTTGTACGTATTCTCTGTCACTAAGATCCAAGTAAGAATTGTCGACATAATGGGCAATTCCTGCCATATCTACAACTGCTATATTTAAGTAGAAGGCGTTAATCTGATTCTGAAGAATCCTTTGCTGCGTCCCCCAATCCATGCCGGTTATCTGTTCATCCTCAGCTAGGTTGGATAAAGGCACAACGAATTGCTCGATATAATTCGCTATATGAGAAGCTGATTCTGTCGCCACACGCTCAACTGCATTATTCACTTCCTCTTTCAAAATCTCCTTAAAGCGTATGTATCCACCGGTACCTATTATTGATACTACAATAAATATAATTCCCAGTGCAAAAATCATTCCCTTTGCCTTTATGCTCCTCATATGTTGTCCCTTTTCTCTTTCGTATATTATTATGCCTTAAAATCCCTTCCTTATAAAAAGGTTACATAGTAACTCAATAAAATTAAATTAAAAAATTCACAAGATACTATTTATTATAATTCATCAATAGATAAGTGTCCATAAAAAAAGCACTTATTCTATCAATCTACAAAGAGCTCTCATCCTATAAATCATAAAGGTGCTCTTATCCTAAAACTCTCATCCCTTGGCTGTATCTGCCTAAAAAAACCTTATGAAAAAGCATGACGAATGGAACAGTCATGCTTTATAAAGTAATATTTAGAATTCCAACTGTGCTAATGCCTGATCAATATCCGCAATAATGTCCTCAACATTCTCAATGCCGATGGACATACGAATTAAATCCGGAGTAATACCGGCGTCGTTCAGCTGTTGATCCGTCAGCTGACGATGGGTTGTGCTGGCAGGATGAAGAACACCGGTTCTTGAATCTGCCACATGAACAACGATTGCAGCCAGCTTCAGACTATCCATAAATTTTACAGCAGCTTCTCTTCCTCCCTTAATCCCATAAGGAATAACTCCACAGGAACCCTGGGGCAGATATTTCATTGCTAATTCATGATATGGGTTGGACTTTAAACCGGGATAATTGACCCAAGCTATTTTACTATTACCTTCCAGATATTCTGCAACCCTTTGGGCATTGCTACAGTGTCTTTCCATTCTTAAGTGCAGGGTCTCAAGTCCGATATTTAATAGAAAGGCATTATTCGGAGCAGGTGCGGCACCAAGATCTCTCATGAGCTGAACTCTTGCTTTCGTAATAAAGGCTGCTCTACCACAGTCCTTCGTATATACCATGCCATGATAGGAAGCATCCGGTGCGGATAATCCGGGAAATTTACCATTATCCCAATTAAAATTACCGCTATCTACAATAACACCACCCAGAGCAACCGCATGACCATCCATGTATTTGGAGGTTGAGTGTACTACGATGTCCGCTCCAAATTCAAAGGGTCTACAATTAATCGGAGTTGCAAAGGTATTGTCCACAAATAACGGGATATCATTCTTATGAGCCAGACTAGCAAGCTTCTCTATGTCCGTAATGATTAATGCCGGATTAGCAATTGTTTCAGCAAAAACCAGCTTCGTATTCTCCCTGATCTCCTTCTGCAGCTCCTCAAGAGGAGCATCCGGATTAACGAAGGTTACCTCAATTCCCATTCTCTTTAAGGTGACGGCGAATAGGTTAGTGGTTCCACCGTAAATCGTACTGGAGGATATCATATGATCTCCGCTGCTGCATATGTTAAGGACAGCAATCAGACTCGCTGCCTGACCGGAGGAGGTACACATCGCCCCAATACCACCCTCTAAGGAGGCAATCTTTTTCTCCACACAATCTACCGTCGGATTCGCCAATCTTGTATAGAAAAAGCCCTCCTCTGTAAGATCAAAGAGCTTTCCAACATGTTCGCTGGAATCATATTTAAAGGTAGTACTCTGATAAATCGGCAATACTCTTGGTTCGCCATTTTTAGGTTGATAACCGTCCTGTATACATCTTGTCTCGATATGATAATTATTCATAACCTCCACCCTTCTCATCCTATTATGTATGAATATTCAGTTTATATTATAAGTAATCATATTACCTCGCATTATATTTGTCAACTGAAAGGTGTTAAATTCGGCATGGACGGTATTATGATATAACGAAGGAATACGAAGATTATATTCGCTTCCATAGATACATTTAAAACAATGCGACTAATAATTGACCCTTTTATTTTTAAGCTCATTTAATAATATAGGAGTGAAGGACAAATACGTTGATTAAAGTAATTATGTGACTTATAATATTACCAATATTTGTTTGTCATTGTTTGCCATATCGAAACAAAATTAAATCCCTCCTTGTCCTGACAACAAAAAAGTCCGATTTCTCGGACTTTCCTGTGGTTACTTACCTATTATCAATAACTTGTTTATTAATTGACTAAAACGAATGACCTGTAAATCAATAACCTATAAATCAATGATCTATATTTAATAAACTATATTTAATGAACTATTTTCAATCACCTATATTCAATGACCTATTTTCAGTAAACTTACTTGGCTTAGACATCTTATTCGTAATTGAAGTTAATCTTTATTGCTCCTTATTTCCCTCAGTTACTTCAACCTTTCTGATTTCCTTCGTTCTAATCTCACGACAGATATCGTCTACAAAGGTTGTAAGAGGCTTCTGGCCTTCATCACCAAGGAAGCGGCTTCTTACTGATACAACTCCCTCTTCCTCTTCCTTCTGACCAACAACCAGCATGTAAGGAATACGCTCTAGTCTTGCTTCTCTGATCTTATAACCGATCTTCTCTGCTCTCTCATCTACGGTTACAAGAACATTATTCTTCAGAAGCTCTTCCTTAACCTTCCTTGCATAATCATGATATTTCTCAGAGATTGGTAATATTCTTACCTGCTCCGGACATAACCAGGTAGGGAATTGACCGGCATATTTCTCAATTAACCAAGCAAGTGTTCTCTCATAACAGCCCATACTGGTTCTATGAATGATATAAGGACGAACCTTCTCACCGTTCTGATCCACATAATACATGTCGAACTGCTCTGCAATCATCGCGTCCCACTGAACGGTAATCATTGTATCCATCTTACCATATACATTCTTCGCTTGAATATCAACCTTAGGACCATAGAAGGCAGC